>JBMFSZ010000105.1:0-9771 GCA_049967315.1 Desulfomonilaceae bacterium | reverse complement strand
CAAGCGCCAAATTTCATTTATCTTTTCTGAGGGCGCTCTTTGTAACGCATACGGGTTGATTAGTCAGTTTTAGCTAATAATATCAAGAGGTAATTATGGCAGTCTGGGTTGAGATCGATCTTTGTGACGGGTGTAGCCGTTGTAAACGAGAGTGTCCGTATGACGCCATAGAAATGAAGGACGGGAAAGCGCATATAGGGGATCGGTGTACCAGTTGTGGCGCATGTGTAGACATTTGCCGCTATAAGGCGATCCGCTCTGATGTCAAGCCGAGGGTTGTGCCCGATTTCAGTGAGTACAAGGGTGTTTGGGTATTTGCAGAACAGCGTAGGGGGCAACTCAGTAGGGTCTCGGTGGAACTATTGGGCAAAGCCCAGCAATTGGCTAAAGACTTAAATCAATGCGTGTCAGCTGTTTTAATCGGTCACAATGTGGCGGATCTAGCCAATACCTTGATAGAATTTGGGGCCGAAACCGTGTATTTGGTCGACAACCAAATTTTTGAAGATTATCGCACCGAGTCCTACACGCAAGTTTTTCAGGAACTTGTTAACGCCTGGAAACCAAACATCTTACTGATGGGGGCGACCCACATCGGGCGAGATCTGGCTCCCAGAGTATCCAGACGCGTAGGGTCAGGGCTTACTGCAGATTGTACCGATCTTTCTATCGATCCTCAGGAACGCATACTCTTACAGACAAGACCAGCATTTGGCGGAAACATTATGGCCACTATCGCTAATCGTTTTTCTCGGCCCCAAATGGCAACTGTAAGGCCGGGGGTTATGGAGGTTGTGCCCACCCCAGGTAAAAAAGGAGAGATCATCACTCACAATTCAGCCCTAACTGAGGACAGCGTTCGAACGAGGATATTGGAGTTTGTAAAAGAGGAAACACCTCAAGTGGACATATCAAAGGCGAAAATCATTGTGGCTGGTGGACGAGGCGCTAACGATGCGGATGGATTTGAGATGCTTCGCCATTTGGCCGAGGCATTGGACGCCGGATTGGCTGGCACTCGCGTCGCGTTTGAGGCTGGATGGATACCTGCATCGAGTCAGGTGGGACAGACTGGGGTGACAGTTCGGCCCGAACTTTACATTGCCTGCGGAGTATCTGGCGCTATTCAGCATCGAGCCGGAATGTCCGATTCGCGGTTCATTGTCGCCATAAATAAAGATCCCTATGCTCCTATCTTCAAAGTGGCCGATTGGGGAATCGTAGGAAACCTTTTTGAAATTGTTCCGGAACTTACCAGGCAGCTTCATTCCGTATGCGAGGTCATGTGTGATTAACCCTCGATAGTCAAGCGCTGTAGAAGGTCCTTTGCAATGATAAGATCAAATCCAGAGGAATTGGTTCGAAAAAATATCGCTAGATTTGTTGACAGGGAAATCATTCCTGTCGCCCAGGAATTGGATAACAAAGGTGAATTCCCCCGAGAAATTTTTCAAAAACTGGCTCGAATGGGTATTTTTGGGATTCGTTATCCGCGTAACAAGGGCGGGGCAGGTGGCAACACGACTTTGTTTTGCATAATTTGCGAAGAAATTAGTCGAGGGTTATTAAGTGTGGCCTCGATTACGGCGATGCAAAGTTTAATGGGCACCAATTTTCTCTTTCATCACGGAACCCCGGAGATGTTAGAGGAATATTTTATGCCCGCAATGCGTGGTGAGAAAATTGGATGTTTCTGTATGACAGAGCCTGATGCGGGTTCAGACCTGGGAGCGATAACTACTCGAGCAACCGAAGTTGATGAAGGCTATCTGATCAACGGTATGAAAACATGGGTTACTGACGGGCCTGAGGCCAGTTTTTACACTGTTATGTGCCAGACTGATCCGTCCAAAAGGCTACGTGGAATAGGATATTTTTTTGTCCCTCGCCATTTCCCTGGGGTTTCTGTCAGCTCTCCATTTAAGTGTCTGGGGACACGCACCACACCAATCTGTGAAGTGGCATTCAAAGACGTTCTGATCCCGAAGGAATATCGTTTGACCCCTGAAGGTCAGGGATTGAATGCCTTTCTCAAAATTATTGCAGAAATTCGGGCCATGACAGCTGCACTGGCCATCGGACTACAGAGGGCAGCCATGGCGGATTCCATAAAATATGCTAACGAGCGTGTCGCCTCTGGTAAACCAATTTCCAAATTCCAGCTCATCCAGTCAAAAATAGCAAACATGGCTACTAATCTGGAGGCTTCCAAATTGATGACGTATAGGGCGGCTGCTATGGTTGACTCGGGCCAGGATGCCTTAAAGGAAGCGACCATGGCCAAATATTTTGCTACCGAGGCGGCATGTAACGCTGCCGATGAATGTACACGCATTTTTGCTGGATATGGATATTCAATCGAATACACGGCTCAGCGTTACTTCCGCGATTCGCGGTTCCTGCTAAACGGTGGAGGTACTCACGAGGTTTTGCAATCTAACATTGCAAGGTGGGTTGGACTTTAGTTCAAAGTACCCACCAAATATTTGAAGCTTCGTGAATTTTGAGAATTGTTAGCATCAATTGAGGGTAGCAAAAAATGTTTATTAAAAATGGCCAGCTGTCAAACACTCTAGAGCCTCTGGAGGATAGGAAGTCAGCCGGTCAGATGATTTTCGAGCGATTGTGGCAAGCTATTACGTGTGGAGACATTCCCAGCGGCAGTAGAATAGTTGAAAATGAAATTGCCGCTCTGATGGGAGTCAGTCGCACTCCTGTAAGAGAAGCCATTCACAAGCTCGAAAGGGAAGGACTCGTCATCAAGCGTATGCGAGGTGGTTATAGAGTCACGGCTTTAGTTCGAGAGGATATCGAGGAATCATTTGAAATCAGGTCAGTCCTTGAAGGGTATGCGGCTCGACTGGCGACTATCGAGCATGCGCCGGAAGATCTAGAACCCATCGCGTCTAAAATTGCCGAATTTGAGAGCGCCCTGCGGGTAGATGATCTGGAATCTCTCCCCAAAATCAACACTGAGTTACACGATATGCTTTATTCCTTGAGTGGCAATCGGCGACTTATTAAAATCATCAATGATTTCAATAACCAGTTCCTTCGATTTCGGAAAATAATCCTCAGAGACCGTAGGCTAGCATTGATTAGCCAGCGAGATCACCATGAAATGTTGGCTATGATGCGGAAAAGGCGGGCTGAGGACGTTGAACAGCTTGTCCGGGAACACATTCTAAGAGGAATGGTGGCCGTCCTTGACCAATATGACAGGCAAAAAGTTGATCCATTGACCTAAATTTCGGTGAATGGAAGGGAATTTACTATGAAAGATAAAAAGAGAATACGAATCCTCATATCAAAACCAGGTCTTGATGGACATGATCGGGGGGCTAAGGTCGTTGCATTAGCTTTGAGAGACGCTGGAATGGAAGTTCTGTATTCAGGACTTCATCAGACCGTAGATCAGATAATTGCCACGGCAATTCAGGAAGCGGTGGACGTAATTGGTTTAAGTATAATGACCGGGGCTCATCTTCCAATTTGCGCCAAGTTGATGAAAGGATTACAGGAGAAAGATTTGTCTGATATCGCCGTCGTGGTAGGAGGCGTGATTCCCAAAAACGACATTCCCAAATTGGAGCAAATGGGTGTGAAGGGCATTTTCCCCGGGGGCACACGGTTCGAAGTCATAATTGATACTATTCGGGCTTTGTCTTAAGGGAGGACTCTATGGGTGTCGCAAGATATATAAAAAATAAAGGGGATGCCATTGAAAAGGTTATCTACCAGTCTGGAATAGAGGTCAAACCGCACTATAGTCCAAAAGATCTCGAATCTTCTGGCTTTGATTATGAAACGGATCTGGGGGATCCGGGTCAATACCCATTTACCCGCAGTATTCACCCTCAGGGATATCGATCCAGAGCATGGACGACACGCCAATATACAGGCTTCGGTACACCTCAGGAAACCAATGAACGTTTCAAATACATGATAGCCCACGGGCAAACCGGCTTGAATGTAGCTTTCGATCTTCCGACCCAGATGGGTTACGATTCCGACGATCCCAAGGCGGAGGGAGAGGTGGGTCGGGTCGGAATGGCAGTCGATTCTCTCCAGGACTTTGAGATCGCGTTTAAAGATATACAGTTCGACCGTATTGGTTCGGGTTTGACAATAAACGCCGTAGCCAGCGTCATGTTGGCTATGTATCAGGCGACTGCGGAGAAATATGGCTATTCTAAAGATACGATCAGCGCTACACCTCAAAACGATATCCTTAAAGAAATGATTGGAAGAGGAGCATGGATTTTTCCTGTTGAGCCTAGTGTGCGGCTGGTCTGCGATACCATTGAATATTCTGTCAAAGAATTGCCTCGCTGTAATCCTGTCAGTATCTGCGGTTATCACATTCGGGAATCTGGCGCCACGCCCAGTCAGGAGGTAGGTTTTGCTTTTGAGATAGCCAAGACATATATTGACAACTTACTCGACCGCGGCCTGACCGCAGATGAGTTTGTGGGTCGTTTTTCTTTCAATCTGAATGTTTTTGGCAACCTTTGGGAGCAAATCGCAAAATTCAGGGCAGGCCGCAAACTCTGGGCCAAGTTACTCAAAGAAGAATACGGTGTAAAAGAGAACAAGAACCTGTTTTTACGAGGTTTGTTTGGTGGTGGCGGTAGCGGTCTGACCAAAGAGCAACCGGAAAATAATATAATCCGTGGGGCCTACTATGCCCTCGCCGCTGCTCTAAGTGGCGCCCAAACTACTGCGTTATGCTCTTTTGACGAGGCGTTCACAATACCAACCCCGAGAGCCGCTTTATTGTCACTTCGTACTCTTGAAATCCTCATGGAAGAAGTAGGGATGAGGGACACTGTCGATCCTCTTGCAGGCTCCTATTTTGTTGAAACCATTACGAAGGAAATGGAAGCCAAAATTAAGACTGAAATGACTCGCGTCCAAAAAATGGGTGGAATGATCCACGCTATTTCCTCAGGCTACATTCAACGTGAGGTGGCAAAGCAAGCCTACGAATTCGAGAAAAGCCTGCAAAATAGAGAAATCATAAAAGTTGGTGTCAACAAATACACGGAGGGTGAGCAACCGGATGTGGAGTTGCATGAGTACGACGATTCCTGGCTCGGAACACAAATTTCGAGACTTAAAACCTTAAAAAGAACCCGTGATAACCGAGAAGTTAGCCGGTCACTGAAAGCTCTCGAAAATGCAGCTAAATCGCAAGACAACGTCATGCCTGTCCTCGTTGACTGTTGCAGGTCCTACGCCACCGTAGGGGAAATGTCCGGTGTATTGAGAGATGTTTTCGGTGAGTGGGATGAGCCTTGTCTCTTCTAGTTTGAGTCCCAAAGGTTTTTTGATCAGAAGGCAAACCAGAATACTTTTATATCTAGCTCAAAATCTGTTTCATTTGGTTTATCACCGGAGAATTTATGAGAAAAAAAGTATTTCGAATGGGTTGTGATATTGGTGGAACATTTACCGACTTCGTACTAGTAAACGATGAAACTGGAGCCTTTTCCATCTATAAATGTCTTACCACACCCTCTGATCCATCAGATGCTGTTGAAACCGGTATGCAAGGCCTGGAGAATCAATCTCCAGGATTCACAGCCAATCTGGCTGAAATTATTCATGGGACCACATTGGTTATCAATGCGATAATCGAAAGGAAAGGGGCCAGAACCGGTTTAATAACAACCAAAGGGTTCAGGGATGTACTGGAACTGGGGCGTGAAATCCGCTACGACGCATACGATATTTTCTCTGAATACCCAAAATCGCTTGTTCCTCGTCCTCTACGAACTGAAATTGATGAGCGAATAACGAGCGACGGCCGTGTCCTGTATTCTGTAAAGAATGATGAAGTCAAAGAGGTGATGAAATCACTTCTTGACGCTGGTGTCGAATCGGTAGCCATATGTTTGATAAATTCATATGAAAATCCGGAAAACGAAGTGAAAGTCAAGAAGCTGGTCGAGGAATTCGCTCCGAATTTGTCCGTTTCAGCGTCGTACGAAGTGCTACCCCAAATCAGGGAATACGAACGGACTTCGACGACAGTTACAAACGCCTATGTAAAGCCTATAACAGTAAAATACCTGCACAAACTATCCAGTCGTCTCCAGTCGCTAGGCTTCGACGGGAAGCTTTTCATAATGCTTTCGAGTGGAGGAATCACTACAGCGTCCACCGCCGGTGAATTTCCTGTGAGAATTATCGAATCAGGTCCTACGGCCGCAGTAATTGCCTCTCAGCACTATGGCAAAATGTTTGGGATCAAGGATATCTTTTGTTTTGATATGGGGGGAACGACAGCAAAGTCATGCCTCATTCAAAAAGGTGAGGCCGGTCTGGTTTCTACATTTGAAGTCGGCCGTGTACAGAGGTTCAAAAAGGGCAGCGGCTTGCCCATTCAAGTGCCTGTGGTTGATTTGATGGAGATCGGGGCAGGAGGTGGCAGCCTTGCCCGTGTTAACAGAATGGGTCTTCTACAGGTAGGTCCTGAAAGTGCGGGCGCAGATCCTGGGCCAGCCAGCTACGGCTTGGGCGGTAAAAAACCTACAGTAACAGATGCTGACCTAACGCTTGGTTATCTGGATCCAAATTACTTCCTGGGTGGGACTATGCCACTTTATCTCGAAGCTGCCCACAAGGCTATCGAGGAGGAAGTTGCCAGACCACTTAATACGACGTTGATCGAAGCCGCTTTTGGCATTCATGATTTGATCAACGAGACTATGGCTGCAGCCGCAAAGACCCACATAGCTGAAAAAGGTGGTAATCCCAACAACATAACAATCACAGCTTTTGGAGGGGCTGGGCCCGTGCATGCTTACGGATTGGCCCGTAAAATAGGAGCGCCACGAATAATAGTGCCTCCTCTAGCTGGGGTTGGATCGGCGTTAGGTTTTTTCACAGCGCCTATAGCCTTTGATCTGGTCCGAAGCCATAGGGCTGTTCTGGACGAGGCAGATTTTGAAAGCATCGAAAAACTTTTCAACGACCTGGAAAAGGAAGCTTCGGCTATCCTTCGGCAAAGTGGCGCAGCCGAAGACATAATGTTTTGCCGTTCAATTGACATGCGCTTTGTGGGACAGGGAGCTGAAACGAATCTACCTATCCCCAGAAAGCCTTTTATCAACTGGAAAAGGAGCGAAATTCGAAACCTTTTTGATCAGGCTTATGAAAGACTCTATGGTCGCACTTACCCAGACACCAGGGTCGAATTAATCTCTTTCAGAGTCCGAGCAAGCCTCCCCGAACGTCCTTTTCAAACACCTCGAATAACCTCAAACACGAGAAACCTTAGCGATTGTATTAAGGGAAAACGAGAGGCTTTTTCTCTAATTCAAAAGAAATTTATTCCTTTCACCGTCCTGGACAGGTTCAAACTTTTTCCCGGCGCTTCGATCCCTGGACCTGCCATTATTGAGGAAAGAGAATCCACAATAGTGGTTGGCGAGGACGGCAAGGCTGAAGTGGATGATTATGGCTTTGTGTGGATAAGGTTTTTGGAGCTTAACCAGGAGTAACGAGGCAGTTCCTAAAAATAACTGGCGAAAACGATTTAGTACGGAGTTTCAAAGATGCGGCAAAAGTTCGATCCGATAACTCTTGAAATTTTCTGGAGGCGGTTAATTTCGATAGTGGACGAAGCTGACGCCTCGGTGGCTCGAACGGCGTTTTCAAGTCTGTTACGAGATGCGCACGATTATACCTGCATGTTCACGGACAGTCAGGGGAGAGAACTTGTGCAAGGCACTCTGTGTACGCCAGGGATGGCGGGGGCCATGGCAATAGGGGTAAAAAAAATCATACGCTCCTTTCCTTACTCTGAATATAGGCCTGGTGATGTCATCGTTGTCAATGACCCATGGCTTCTTGCGGGTCATTTAAACGATGTGTGTGTGTTGAGCCCAGTATTTTATAAAGGCCGTATCGTCGCTTTTACCTCATGTGTGTTCCACCATTCCGATGTAGGAGGGCGGGTTGCCTCGGACAACAGGGAAGTCTATGAAGAAGGCATTTTTATCCCGCCTTTGAAGCTATATGAAGCAGGGACACTGAATGAAGCGGTATTAAATCTAATTCGATGGAACGTGCGTACGCCAGACCAGGTGATTGGTGATATCCGATCACAGGTCGCGTCTAATCACGTCTGCTCGGAAAAGGTCGTCGAAATGTTATCTGATGAAGGGCTCGACGATTTGGATGACCTTGCCGAAGAAATTATTTCCCGCACTGAATCAAGTATGCGAATGGCGATCGAAAAAATACCGAATGGCCAGTATTCTTACCAGGGATTGATAGAGGGAGCGGGTAACCGTGAAGACATCAAAATAAATCTTACAGTTCAGGTCAAGGATCGTGACATTCTGGTTGATTTTGAAGGTTCTTCCCCTCAGGTGAATTGGGGAGTAAACGTTGTATACAACTTCACATACGCTTATGTCTTCATGGCTCTAAAAAGCGCTTTCGATCCTGATATCCCGATCAACGAAGGCGCAACCAGGCCAATTCAAATGGTGGCGCCCAATGGTTGCGTCGTAAATTGTAGTTTTCCCGCAGCCGTAGCAGCCAGGATGCAGGTTGGTCACTTCATGACCGAAATGGTGTTCCGCGCTCTGGCTCCAGCAGTTCCAGATCGAATTATTGCAGGATCCGGGGGAACTCCTGCGCAGACCAACATATTTTATGGTCGGGATCGAAACGGAACCCCTTGGCATACGATGATAATACGAGGTGGAGGAATGGGCGCTGGGAGTTCCATGGATGGCCACCACTGCGCAATTTTTCCGGCCAACGGCGCCAACACGCCAGTGGAAA
The DNA here is from genome assembly GCA_049967315.1 of Desulfomonilaceae bacterium. Lineage (GTDB taxonomy): Bacteria > Desulfobacterota > Desulfomonilia > Desulfomonilales > Desulfomonilaceae > CAJBEZ01. The sequence continues at coordinate 969 of JBMFSZ010000105.1, read as the reverse complement.
TACTCGAAAGTGACACTCCACTAATGGTGGTGGAACGGTCGCTCTTGATAGATTCTGGTGGTCCAGGGAAAAAGCGGGGAGGGTTAGGTAGAAAAATGGTAATCCGTGTACCAGATGGAGATTTTTCCCCCATTTATCCGGTAACCATAGCAGTCCAGGCCGGTCGTTTCCGCTACCCCCCCGAAGGACTTTTTGGAGGCAGGCCAGGATCCAAAGCCCTGTTCCTGAGGAACGGAGAACTAGCGGATCCCAGTGGCCTAACCTTTGCCGAGCCTGGAGATTCTGTGGAGTTTCATAGCGCTGGTGGAGGTGGCTACGGCAATCCTTTGGAACGCGATCCCCATGATGTTGCGCAGGATGTTCAAAATGGCTATGTAAGCGTTGAAGGGGCCCGGGAGGATTACGGAGTGGTCATTAGGCCCGGTGGTTTCGACGTTGATGAAGCGGCGACAAAAACCTATCGCCGAGAACGAGGAGTCTGATTCGGCTAACGTTTTACCCCCTAGTTTTAGTTTCTAATGACTTGATTCCCCCGAGGTGACTCTTGACGTCGAAAACGTTTATGCCATCTTTTTCGAATATTTCAGAATTAAAGACCCATCAACTGAAAGGTCTCAAATGGACAGTCCAGCATGCCTATTCACATTCAGAACATTATAAGGAAGCAATGGAAAAGGCTGGGGTCAAGCCTGACGACATTCAATCTCTGGATGATATCCAGAAACTTCCGTTTACAACCGTAGACGACCTGAAGTCAGGTTACCCTTTTCCACTCCTGTCCGTGCCGATGTCAGATGTGTGCCGTATTCATGCCTCCTCTGGAACCACCGGTAAACGCAAAATACTGGCCTATACACAAAAAGATTTGAACGACTGGGCAAACTTTTTTGCCAGGTGTTATGAAATGGTTGGCCTTTCGGTGTCAGACCGGGTTCAGATTGCGGTAGGCTATGGCATTTGGACGGCTGG
>JBMFSZ010000104.1:0-9823 GCA_049967315.1 Desulfomonilaceae bacterium | reverse complement strand
AGCTAAGTTGAGAAAAAAAGGACACCAATGTTTAGATAAAAGCCAAGATTCCCTATGGAATGTATACTCTGGAAGTTGAGATCCAGGCGGCGCATAGACGCGCTCGTAAGACATACGGATCTGAGCGTTTGAGAGAGGACCTTTCCGACCATGGGTTAAAAATAGGACTGCATTGGATAAAGGCTATTCGCAGGAAATTGGGCCTGTGGTGTATACAGAAGCGCAGGTTCAGGGTAACCACCGATTCGAGTCATGGCCTTGGGGTAGCCGATAATCTTTTAAGACAAAGTTTCGAGGCCACTGCCCCAGGGCAAATATGGATGACTGACATAACTTACATCTGGACTGATGAGGGATGGCTTTACCTAGCTGGACACAAGGACCTGTATACCCGGGCGATAGTGGGTTACGCCATGGGTTCACGTATAACAAAGAGCCTGGTAGCAAAATCCCTGCTTCACGCCGTATCCATGAAACGCCCGGAGAAGGGTTTGATCCATTTTAGAACCAGAGCGGAGGCGATCAAGACAATAATGGAATATATCGCGGTGTTCTACGATCGACAGGGAAAACAGAAAAAGCTCGGCTATCTTTCCCCCGCGCCCTTCGAACGCCAGTATTACGAACAACAGAAGGCCGCTTAAATGATTTATGTCCACTTTTTTCGACCAACTTCAGTATTGATTGGGTGTAGCTCAATGAAATGAGCTAGCCATGTGAAGCAAAAAAATCACCTCGGTGATTTCAGCGGCGAAAACATTACAATCTGAGTCTGAGAGCCACAATAATTTTAAGAGCCTCAAGAGTTATGGCTCATGGTATAGAGGCGCCCCCAGATCCTTGAGACTAAAATTCATTAGCACACGATGGCCATCGTAATCCATGATGCGTAGATCATCCTCCTGGTGAAGGTCCCCCAGAACCACATGGTAATGACCCCCATATTTTTCCTTTACCAGAGGAACTGGGGCTTCAAACGCCAGAAATTTCCTGATTCCTTTGGCTTCCAATTTTTGAATAAGTTTAGGATGAATGAGAGAATCGTAGGAAGTAAGGATCAAAATAGGTCCGGAACCTGTAAAATAAATCCCCGCTTTCATGACACACCGTCCTTTCCTGGTTTTAATAACAGGTTGACCGCCACAAAAAACATTTCCATTCTAAAAATTAGACAATCTGGCGGGCAGAGGGTTCATTCCCGGCATCTTTAAAGGGACCAAAGCTACGCTGGCCTTACTTTCCTACAATTCTACTCACAAAAGAGGGTATGGCGATTAAGTATGTTTTTAGGGTCCAAAGACCTTTTGATTCGTTTCATTTGACGGACAGCTCGATTCCCCACGGCCATTTCCAGGTATTTGCTCTTTATCTTCCCAATGCCATGTTCTCCAGCAATGCTTCCTCCCAGGGAGACAATTTTGCTGCTCATCTCAAACATGACGTCTTGGGCTTTTTGCAACTCAAATTGAGTTCGTGGAAGCATGTTGGCGTGAAGGTGACAGTTTCCTATATGCCCGAACACATAAGAATACTGCTCAGGAAGATATTGTTCATACATTCTCAATAAATCTTCAAGCTTGTCGGTTGGAACCGAAAAATCAGAGCCTATCTTTGTGAACCCCGGATGTATCCTGTCATTGAGCTTTTCAGGGACTGACTGTCTGAGATTTCGGAAGGCTCTGGACTGCTTGGCGTTTAGAGCAACCTGGGTTTGAATTTTTTTTCCGGTGACCTTGTGTGAACAGTTGACATGTTCTATCAAGGCAGACCATTGCTCCGCAGCCTCGATCATTCGCTCCGGATCGTCATATTCCTGTTCTACGAAGATGGCCCCATAGAAACGTTTGAGTACATGAGCATGTTCATCAGGTAGAAGGGTTGCAGTGGAATTCCCGAACCATTCCATGCAGGATGGTAGAACCAGCGGAAAATCTGACCACTCTATGCCATTGAATGATTGAGTGGGGAAGCACAGCTTTTTTTGGTTGTTGCCGGAATCACTCATGACTAAAGGGGAATTTAAAAGTCTTAGCATGTTTAAAATGCTGACAAAACTGACAGTCATTTCAAGATCAGGCACAAAAATGATCATCGAGAAATATGGCCGTCTCTTTACCAGCAGTTTCGTGGTTATCTCCACTATGGCGCCTAAGACCCCCTCCGATCCTATAAAAAGATCGACCAGGTCCATGTGTTCATTCGAATAAAAACCGGCGACGTTTTTGAGAACCTCCCAAGGCGGAGTGTCCCAGTCTGGCGCTGGTATTGTCAAATCACTCACGGGATTTGGCTCGAGCAAGTGTCGGGGAACTTTGAATTGCCCATTTTCAGCAAGAACTGCTTCGCGTTTCAGATTCAGGGTAAACCCTGTTGGAAGAACAATTTTCAGTCCCTCGATATAATTACGGGTTGGGCCATAAAGGTAGCTCAGCGCCCCAGACGCGTTACAGGCCACGTTCCCTCCAATGGTACATGAATCCTCGGAAGTAGGATCTGGTGGATAGAAGAATCCAAGTGAATCAACAAACTCTTTGTATTCCTTCAGTATGGCTCCCGGCCCTACTTTATTTGGATCAGCCGGATTCATAGAGCTAAGCTCTTTTATATCAAGAACGACCCCACCTAGGGGTACAGGAGCCCCCGTAAGCGAAGTTCTTCCTGAAGCGATTGTAATTGGAGTATCGGTTTCATTGCCTACATGAATAGCTATCGCGACATCCGATTCAGACGCTGCAACAATCACGGCTTCGGCATGTCCAGTGAATTTAGACTCATCCCTCAAATAATTATCGAAATCACGGTCGCGAATGTTAAGTCCTGATTCGACACATTTCCTTATGAATGATTCAGACATTGGAGCAAATAGTCTTTCCCTGTTCAGCGCGACGATATTTGCGGCTCTACATCAAGCATGTAACCGACACCCTGTACTGTGAGAATTAGCTTGGGTTCAGAGACGTTGTCTTCAATTTTGGCTCTGAGATGTTGAATATGGACATCGATAGAGCGGCTGCCCGCATAAAGATCACTATCTTTCCAAAGAGCTCTGCGAATACTATCTCGAGTTAGCGCCCGCCTGGAGTTCTTAATAAGGAATAAAAGCAGACCAAATTCCTTGACAGTAAGATTGACTTTCGTGCCATTTTTCCAGATCGCATTTTTCTCTACGTCTATTCTAATGTTTGCAAATTCGATAATTTTTTGAGGTTCAGATTTCAGTAAGGACGCCCTCCTGAGGCAGGCCTTTATCCTGGCCGATAACTCAAGATAATCGAAAGGCTTTACCAGGTAATCGTCCGCCCCGCGCTCAAACCCCAGGACCTTGTCCGCAACGCTGTCTCTAGCCGTCAACATTATTACAGGGACTTCAGAGCGCTCCCGTATAGTTGCGCATACCTGAATGCCATCTAGATCTGGCAGGGACAGATCGAGAATTATTAGAGCGATGTCTCCGTTTTCCTGGAATAGCCTTAGAGCCTCCCGACCGGTAGAAACAGCTTGCACGGAATAGCCATCCAGTTCGAGGTTGTCCTTGAGTATCACCAAAATATCAGGATCATCATCTACGATCAGAAGGTTTCTCTTGTTCATCTCCCACCCATCGAGGCGCCGTGAAACAAAATTTGCTACCTGCGCCTACCTGGCTCTCAACCCAGATTTTTCCTCCGTGAGCTTCAATCAAGGCGCGACATATTGCTAAACCGATTCCTGACGACCCTTTCTTGATCATCGAATTCTGAGGTATGGGGGCCTGATAAAATTTCTGAAAAATAGCCTCCCTATATTTTTCATCAATTCCCGGTCCCTGATCATTGATCGTGATCATTGCCTCCGAATCATGTACGGCTTTGGCTTCTATAGAAATAATTCCACCAACAGGAGAAAAGCGTATGGCGTTAGCCAGCAAATTTGTAAGCACCTGATAAATCCTGTCCCGATCGACTTCGAGGATTAATTCCTCAGTCTCAATAGATATAATGAGATTCTTTTTTTGCGATTGAGCTTCTTCTGCGACAACGACATCACTGAGAAGTTCTTTTAAACGAGTTTTTCCAAGTTCAAGTTCAAGTCGACCTGCTTCGATACGGGAATAATCAAGAAGATCAACGACCAGTTTGATTAGATGTTCGGAATTTCGTTTTATGATTTCGACGTACTTCGAGCTATCGTTCGAAGTCCTCTCCATGATGTCAACGGCCCCTTTGATATTTGTAAGAGGCGTTCTCAATTCGTGGGAAATGTCTGAAAAGAATTCCGATTTAGCTCTGTTAAGTTGTTCCAGTTCCTTATTGGCCTTTTCCAGATTTTCCTTTGTTTGAAACAAGTCTCTCGTTGCGTCCCGGATGCGTTTTTCAAGTTGCGCATGTTCTTCCTTTAGTTTCGTATCAATTAAATAGCAGAAATCTGAAATTTCTTTGAGTTCATCTCCAGTGCCACTCAGGATAGGGCCGGAATTCACGATATTTATCCGGCTAATTGAGGATTTGATTTCACGTATTCGACTCAACAGCAATGACCTTGTAGAGACGAACAATAGCCCTATGAGTATGCCACCAAAACCTATCACGCCGGTAAAAAGGACTACCGCATTCTTTTGAATAGCTTTTCTGGCTTCGTCCATGGGTATGAAAATAGACAGGCAGCCACCAATTGCGCCAGCTTTGTACCCATTGCCGGAATGACAGGTGAGGCAGTTTTGAGTCACATAAACCGGCGCTATATACCTCATAACCGGTTTCGAATTCTGAAAATCAATTTTGAAAATTTCTTTTTGGGACGAATTTCTGAAGGTATTGATAGCTTGTTTCTCAAGGTCATCGGGCGCGTTCTTCGGGTTTAGACAGTCAGTATTCGTAAGTTTGAAAAAGTAGAGCCCTCTTTTGGAAGCCCGTTCTGAAAGCTCAGCAGTCAAAATAGACGGGTTTATTTTTACAAATAATTTCCCATCAGGGGATTTCATGTAAGGCTCATGATATAGCGAGCCAGAAGAATCATTGTCATCTCTTTTCTGGATTAGCGTTTCGTGCTCAGCTACCCACCCCCGCGTCAACACCAGTTGATTGTATAGGATAATAGCCTGCTTACGAACCTGTTCCATAATCTGATCTTCTTGTCGTTTCCACAGCCAGAAAAATAGGCAGGTGAAAACTAGCGTGATCGCAATTGAAGTTACCACTAGAAATTTGAGGGAAACATTTAACCAGGAAAATGACCAGAAACGTTTTGGCATAGACTTTAGCTCAGGATATTCTTTTGTTAACGCCCTAAAAGTATGATGATCTTTTTTAAATCCCAGAGACGATTTGAATCAACTTCAACGCATTCAAGACGGGCCTCTATAAAAGAGCCAGTTAATATTTTACAATTTCTTAACACACTTTTACAGGACATTTACCTGTGACTTGAGCATAATAACATCAGCAAAGTGATTTTCTTTCAAACGCGGCTATAAGTTCCGCCCTTGTGGTGTCAGGGACGATCCAACAAAACAGTTTTTCAGTCGTAAAAGCTTTTGCTGTTCAAAGAATACCGAGACAGGGAGTCGAAATCATGAGAAGAGTTCTCATCTTGGTCGCAATTTCGGTTTTAATGTTATGCAATCTGTCATTTGGGGCTATCAAGGTTGATCCAAAACTTTATGGAGCTCCTGAGGGGCAAGTTTGCATCAAGTGTCACGAGCTCAAGACCCCCGGGCTTTACAAGATGTGGCGTCTCGGAAGAATGGGGCAGATGGGCGTTAACTGTTACGATTGCCATAAGGCTGAAAAAAAGACTGACAAGACACCTGGAAAGCCTGGTGGGTTTGATCACCGAGGTTTTTGGATAACTACAATTGTCAGCCCGAAAGACTGTTCCCGTTGCCACAAGGAGCAGTTTGACCAGCAGCAGGGATCCCACCATGCTAAAGCGGCCGACATTCTGAACTCACTCGATAATTATCTGGGATCTGTCATCGGCGGACCCGCAGCAGTGGCTAACGGATGCCGCCAATGCCACGGTTCGAATGTGAAAGTTTTACCGTCAGGTCAATTGGATCCCATAACATGGCCAAATACCGGCATAGGCAGAATTAACCCAGATGGCAGTAAAGGTAGTTGTGCAGCCTGTCATACACGCCATCGCTTTTCCAAGGAACAGGCGAGAAGACCTGATGCTTGCGGAAAATGCCACTTGGGACCTGATCATCCTCAGATGGAAGTCTATCGGGAATCCAAGCACGGCATATTGTATCAGGCATTCAGGGACAAATTGAACATGAATCGGGATCAGTGGATTGTCGGAGTGGATTATCAGGATGCTGCGACTTGCGCTACATGTCACATGAGCGCCACACCTAATCAGCCCGCTACTCACGAAGTGGGAGCAAGGATTTCGTGGACATTGAGGCCACCGATTTCCAAAAAACTCACTGAGTGGAAAGCCAGGCGTGACCGTATGCAGGACGTATGCCGCCAGTGTCACAGCGAATTTATGGTCAATTCATTTTATACACAGTTTGATTCTCTCGTAGACCTATACAATACAAAATTCGCGATTCCGGCCACCAATGTCCGAAACAAGCTTCGTGAATTGGGGAAAATTTCCAAGGCTGATTTTGCCGATAAAATTGACTGGACATATTACGAGATGTGGCATCACGAAGGAAGGCGAGCTAGACATGGCGCATCCATGATGGGTCCTGATTACACGTGGTGGCACGGTCTTTACGAGGTAGCCCAGATCTTCTATGAGAAATTTATCCCTCAAGTGGAACAGGTGATGGGTGGAAAAGCCGCTGCCGCCCCAATTCTGAATGAGTACATTTTTAGCGATCCTCTCCACAAATGGTACAAAGAAGGCATGACCAAGGAGCAGCTACAAAGGGTTGAACAGTTTTATCAGCAGAGATACGGCGGGAAAGAAGTAAAGTAGTCAACTAACGGACCTTTTATTCAGGGCGAAGGACATGACAAACAAAACTGTGATATGCCTGACAGCCTTTGTGATCTTATTGTGTTTCGCGGGATTCCAGCTTGGTGGGTCAGGGTTAACGTGGGCGCAATCCCAGTCTGGCCCGGAAATGGATTACCAGCAGAAACCCAAGCATCCGACGGATCAGGAGTTCCCCGTCCCGCTCAAACCGCTGTCAAAAACGATTACGCCGTGTCGGGCATGCCACGGCCCTGAAAAAGATTTTCCTACAAATTTCAAACGCCGGGAAGATCTTCTCGTGCACACCAACATTAAACTTAACCACGGCGGTGTTAGGTTATGGTGCCTAGATTGCCACAACCCTGAAAATAGAAATTTTCTGTTACCGCTTAGCGATGGCAAACCAATAGATTTTGAGCATTCGTATTTGCTGTGCGGGAAATGCCACGGCACCAAATATCGTGATTGGCGCTACGGAATACATGGAAAGCGAACAGGGTATTGGAATGGCGCTAAAAGTTACTACTTGTGCGTAAGTTGCCACGATCCCCATTCACCGCGTTTCAAACCCCTGGCGCCCAAACCGCCACCGAAAAAGCCTTGGACGCCTAAAGAATCTGAGGTTAAGAAATAAGGGGCAACTGATCATGAGCAAAATTAAAGTACAAAAGCCCCACCAGATGAGTGAGTCTGAAAAATCGGGGACGTCTGTTACGTCAACCTATGGGCCGGCAAACAAAGAACTCGTGGATCGCAGGACTTTTTTTCAGGGAGCCGCGGGCGTGCTGGCGACCATGATGCTAGGTTCATGCTCATGGCAGGAGTTTTTCCAGAATAATTTCCGGAGGATGACAAAGGAAGAACTCGAACAGACAATCCAGAGGCTAAAGGCCGAATACAAGCAAAAATACGGCAAAGATTTTGTTGTAGGGACCGAAGGACCGATTGATTCGACCCTATTTGGATACGCTCTGGACCTTCAGAGATGTATTGGCTGCAGACGGTGCGTATACGCGTGTGTAGAAGAAAACAATCAGTCACGCGATCCCCAGATCCAATATATCAGGGTCCTTAGATTTAAAGACGGTGACATGGACCTGGAACATTCCACGATTTATTACGATCCCGAAGAAGTTCCCGAAAAGGGGCATTATTACATGCCTGTCCAATGTCAGCATTGCGCCAATCCTCCGTGTACGAAGGTTTGCCCTGTTCAGGCTACATGGACAGAGCCTGACGGCATAGTGGTGGTCGATTATAACTGGTGTATAGGTTGCCGCTACTGTATGGCGGCATGTCCTTACATGGGGCGCTGGTTCAATTTCGCTGAGCCTGTCATCCCGGCCGACAAGGTCAATGTCAATACCCATTATCTTGGGAATCGGCCAAGAATGAGAAATGTGGTCGAAAAATGCACGTTCTGCATTCAAAGGGTCCGGAAAGGTCGATATCCGGCTTGCGTGGAAGTGTGTCCTGTCGGCGCGCGGAAATTCGGGAACCTGCTCGACCCAGAGAGCGAAATCAGCAAGATTATTCAGACCAAGCGTGTTTTCAGATTGAAATCGGAACTTAATACACAACCCAAGTTTTACTATTTCTTCTCCGTTTAGGACTTGAGAGGGCGTTATGGCTGGTTTTTTAGTTGGGGCCGCGCAAAGAATAATCAAGGGGACGACGCTGTATTATATATGGGTTGTGTTTCTGCTCCTAATGATTGCCATGGGTATCGGAGCATACATCAGGCAGATGCAGTTGGGGCTTATCGTGACTGGCATGACCAGTTACGTCTCATGGGGATTCTATATTGGGAATTTTACCTTTTTGGTCGGCGTGGCGGCTGCCGCTGTACTCTTAATAATACCAGCCTATCTCTATGACTTTGGTCCCATAAAGGACATCGTCATTATTGGAGAAGCCCTTGCCGTCAGCGCCCTTTTGATGTGCCTCATGTTTGTAACAGCGGATCTTGGTCGACCAGATAGAGCGTGGCATTTAGTGCCAGGACTCGGCATCCTGAACCTTCCTCGCTCGATGCTGGGTTGGGATATAGTAGTGCTTAACGGATACCTTTTCCTGAACCTGTTTATCCCTGGTTACATTTTGTATAAGGCTTATAACGAAAAGCCCGCAAACATGAAGTTCATACTGCCGTTCATACTACTTTCAATTCCCTGGGCGGTCAGTATTCATACCACCACAGCGTTTATTTATAACGGCCTCGCTGCTCGACCCTTCTGGAACGCCTCGATCCTGGCCCCCCGATTCCTCGCCTCTGCATTCTGCTCAGGGCCAGCTCTGATAATACTGATTTTTCAGATGGTGCGGCACTACACAGGATTCCATGTTAAAAATGAAGCTCTCTTCAAGATCGCTGAAATGATAGCTATCGCAATGGCCATCAACCTTTTCCTGCTAGGCGCTGAATTTTTTAAGGAGCTATATTCCGATACTCATCACCTATCCCCTCTGGAATATCTTTACGTAGGGTTGCACGGAAAAGGTCGTCTTGTGCCGTGGATATGGACAGCGTTCACATTCAACATAATAGCGTTTGTAATTTTTCTGATTCCCTATACAAGGAAAAACTTCATAACTCTTAACATCGGATGTGTCCTCATCATAATTGGTATCTGGATTGAAAAGGGCATGGGTCTTATCATCCCAGGGTTCATACCGGCTACGCTGGGCGAGGTCTGGGAATATGCTCCAACCACAATCGAAATCATGGTCTCTATCGGTATCTGGTCCATTGGGGCCCTGATCCTGACGATCATACTTAAAGTCCTCATTCCTATTGAACTGGGTGAGTTTACAAGGGCTAAGACATTAACTACATGAAAAGCTCGGTTAAATTGCTAAAAGCAACGATAGCGGAGTCACAAATGAGAAACAAGGCTGCGAAAATAGTTAT
>JBMFSZ010000103.1:0-9833 GCA_049967315.1 Desulfomonilaceae bacterium | reverse complement strand
GGTGAACGAGTTTTTGATCCCGGTCATCTTGATCATCGATGGCATCCAGAACATGAATCCGTAGAGACCTGCACAGAAACAGAAATAAACTATGCAGCAAATCCACACTCGCCACTCTACAAAACAGTCCTTGAGGGAATGTCTCGTTTTTTGCTTCTTTTCGAGTTCAATATTATTTTTGAGTAGAGCCTTTTCCTCTCGTGTCAGCCAGTTTGCCCCAATGATCCCGTCGTCAAGATACCAGAGTGTGATCAGACCCATAATGATAGACGGAAGTCCTTCCAGCAAGAAAAGCCAGCGCCAACCGCCCATTCCTGAAACACCTGAAAAGGTCTCGAGGATCCATCCTGACAGAGGTCCGCCTACAAGCCCTGAAACTGGTATCGCTGTCAAAAACATGGCATTGATGTGAGCACGTCTGGCTGGAGGATACCAGTACGTCAAGTAAAGGATTATCCCAGGGAAAAACCCCGCTTCCATGAGACCAAGCAGAAAACGACACAAGTAAAAAGTGGTGGTGGAGTTGACGAACATTGTCAATGAGGATATTAGCCCCCAGGTTATCATGATTCGACCAATCCAGATTCTGGGGCCTATCCTCTGCAGGATAAGGTTGCTTGGGATTTCAAAAATAAAATAGCTGATAAAAAAGATCCCGGCGGCCATGCCATAGACGGTTTCGCTGAAGCCGAGTTCCTGCTGCATCTGAAGTTTTGCGAAACCCACGTTGACTCTGTCGAGAAAACAAAAAATATAGCCTAAAAACAGGAACGGTATCAGACGCCAGGTTACTTTGTTGTATGCGATTTCTTCCATTTTGGATGCGATACCACTGACCATCGTTGCGTTTGAACCAGCCATTTCCTACCTCTTAAAGTTCCTATTTGGTGGCGGCCCGACATGAGGTCGCTGTTTCGCTTGAATCTACGAAGCAAGAGTGCGTAACTTCTTCCACTGTATTTCTATTACTTTGCTCAGATCCTCCGGGTTAATTTCAGATTTCTTAAAACGCCTTTGCAGCGATAGATAGCGCTCAAGGTCTGAACGCGAGAAGTCAGGCTCAATATTGATTGTCCATCTGATGCCGTTTTCTACCTCTATTACCGGGAATAATCCCGATCTTACAGCAAGGCGAACCAGTTCAATGGTCTTTGACGGATCGGATTTCCATCCGGTCGGACAAGGGGACAGGATCAGAAGAAAACGAAAGCCCTTTTCATTGATCGCTCGCTCAAACTTCCTTTTTGAGTCGTCCGGATTGGCTAGCGAAATTGTAGCGGCATAAGGTATGCCATGAGCGGCCATAATCCCCATGATATCTTTCTTGGGCTCAACTTTGCCTTTTACGATATTGGAGGCCCCGGCTCCCACCGGTGTAGCTGAGGAGCGTTGACCACCAGTGTTACCGTATATCTCATTGTCGTAACAAACAAACAATATGTCTTCGTTACGTTCTGCTGCTCCGGATAACGACGCCATACCAATATCGTAAGTGCCTCCATCGCCTGCCCAGCAGACGACCCGAGTATCTTCACGGTTGAGTCTGGCTATCTGGGCCATACCTGACGCTGTAGACGCAGCGGAAGCAAATGTTGACAGCAGGACTGGAGCTCCATAAGCTGTGAAAGGAAACCCTCCCGCTGCGACAGCCGCACAACAAGCCGGAATTACCAGTTGAACATTGGCTTCGCCTATGGATCGCTTGAACATTTGAAAGGCGACAGACATGCCGCATCCACCGCAGTTGGTGTTACCAGGTCTCAAGAGACTACCGTACTGAGGAGATTCTGATACGTTCATTCTCCCACTCCCATAAAAACAGGGGGGCCGGAAGCTTTGCGTCCCAGAGCGTCTGTGACCATTTCCTGAATATGCTCTGGTCGAACATCGCCACCTCCAAGGCCGACAACAAAGTTTTGTATTATTGCATCTGGTTCGGCGAGCGCACGAACTTCCCCCCATAACGCTCCACCGAAACCCAGGCTAATGTCCCGATCAATGACCACTAGTCGATGTATTCCCGAAAAGCCCTGTTTCAATGCGTCGAACGGGAATGGTCTGAACATGGAAATTCTTATCGATCCGATTTTCATACCCCGATCCCGTAGGTCGTCAACCACCCGGTTTACCGTTTCAGCTATTGTGCCCATGGAAACTATAGCCAGATCAGCGTCCTGGGTGCGGTATGTCACTACCGGATCAGGTGGCCTGCGTCCGAAGGTTTTCTCAAAATCTGATTGGGCTTCTTTGTAAACATCCCAAACCATTCCCATAGCTGCATGATGCTGCTCGCGATGAACTTCAATCATGTGAGATGTGTCAAAACTGCCAATGACCCTTGGGGTTGAGGCTAGCCGGTGCGGAAGCTCAAGAGGTGGAAGGAACTTGTCCACCTGGTCCTGGTCCGCAATGTCGGTTAATGTCATCGTATGTGACAGGACAAATCCTTCCTGACACACCATGACCGGTAAAAGCACTCTATGGTCTTCAGCGATGCGAAAGGCCATAAGAATGGTGTCAAACACTTCCTGGTTATTCCAGCAATAAATTTGTACCCATCCTGAATCGCGCAGCGCAAGCGAATCGCTATGGTCTGTCCAAATGTTCCACGGGGGGCCTATTGCCCGGTTCCCAACTACCATGACCACTGGAAGCCGTAAGTAAGCGGCGACCGTGACGTTTTCAGACATATAAATAAGACCGTTTCCTCCAGTGGTCGTAAAAGACCGGGCTCCACTAGCCGAGGCTCCGATGCAAACCGCCATGGCGCTGTGTTCGCTTTCGACCTTGACCACGTGACCTTTCTCGATATCCTGCAGGCACAAAAATTCCATGCACTCTGTCGAAGGGGTAATCGGATATACGCCACTGCAAAAACCACGGGCTGAACGATTAGCTCTGCCTGCAAGCACTGCAGCCATAGCAGCGGCATGATTTCCAGTAATCATCTGCAGGTCCTTCAAGTTATGCTCCTTCATCCTTTAGGGGTCATTTCCATAGCATGGCGTGGACATTCCCACACGCATATGCCACAACCCTTACAATAATCGAGGTTAATAAGATAATCCTGGTTTGCTCGACTTATGATCCCCTCAGGGCAATAGATGAGACAGGTGTCGCAATGGGCGCAGTTACCGCAGGAGAGACAACGTTGCGCCTCTTCATCAGTAGAAATGCCGCGGTTGACTTCCTCAAAACTTTGTGTTCTTGTCGCTAAATCGGTGCGATTGTCCTGATTTGCCTGTCTGGAAGGGAAACAGGAAAATCTGATCCTGTCAGCGGTGACCACTTCTGGAATTGGTAAAGTAGATTGGACTGCCGACAGTGGTCGATTTTCCAGGGAATTTAACGCTTCAGTGGCGATTTTCCTTCCATTGCCAATCGCATGAGCGACCGTTCCATCACCTGTGGTCAAATCCCCAGCCAACCAGACATTCAGGGGTTGTCCGTCCAGGTAGGCCCTCTGATCTTTAATTTTCCAACCGGCTGGCAGAATATTCATGTTGGAGTCTTGCCCTATTGCAATCAAAACGTGGTCGCAGGCAATTGAGCTCAACCTGTCAGTTATTATCGGACGCCTGCGACCGCTCTGGTCAGGTTCTCCGAATTTGACTTCGGCCATTTCCAGGCCAGTTACGACATCGGTTCCTTTAATCTTCACAGGCTGTCGATACAGGACAAGTTCGGCGCCCTCAAGTAGAATGTCTTCTATTTCCTCCTTGATAGCAGGCATCTCAAGTCTGCCCCGACGATAAATAATTACGACTTTGTCAGCTCCACAACGAATTGCCGTACCGGCGCAGTCCAGGGCTGTGTTCCCTCCGCCTATCACAGCGATTGTCCCTTTCATTTTCTCATTACCGGTCTGTTTAACCCTATTCAGAAATGAGAGCCCCTGCTCGACACCAACCAGGCCGATTCCCGGGAATTCTGGAACTATGTATTCAGCCTGACCGGTAGCGACGATCACAGCGTCATAGTCGGTAGCCAATTTTTGTATTTCAACGGATGTGATGATTTCTTTTGACTTGTGAGTAACCCCAAGGGCCAGTATGCGGTTGATGTCTCTGTCAAGCGCCTCCTCGGGTAAACGGTAGGCAGGGATCCCGTTACGCAAAACTCCACCCAGTTTAGCCTGACCGTCTATGACAACTACCTGATGACCAGCCTTGACCAGCGTATAAGCCGCTGAAATTCCGGCGGGACCACCACCCACCACAGCTATTCTTTTGGGGTTTGCAGATTTTTTTACAGCGATCAACTTGTTGCTTGCATGATCGCCGACCCACCTTTCCAGACCTCTAATGTTGACAGCTCCATCATATTGCCCTCGATTGCATGATCCCATGCAGGGAGCAGGGCAGACGCGTCCGCACACAGAAGGTAACGGCTGTGTAAAAAAGAGTATTTCGGATGCAGCCCCCAACTCATTGTTTGCAAGACGCTGAACAAATCCCAGAATGTCATTTCCTGCCGGGCAGGCGTGGTTACAAGGAGGCTTCAGTGAAATGTACCGAGGCGCCTGCGATCTCCATGAACCTGTCTTCAAAGGGGTAGGTAAGTCCTGAGTAAGTTCTGTCAGCGGGATAACCTCGACAGATGACCCAATCTTAGGTCCGGGTTTCTCAGTAAGCAGAGGAACCCCTGAAATGATATCTCTTACGACAACGGAATCATATGCCTCCTGCGCCGCTGAAAAATCGTTGATCAACCCCAGTGACGAATAAGTATCTCTGACTACCTCTATAGGCAACCCGACTACTCGGGCATACGCTCCCACAAAGGTAGTATTTACGATTACCACTGCGCTGGTACCGATGCCATGCTTTCGGGCAATCTGGGTGGCATTGACGGTGGCAAATCGAAATTCGGTACAACTGTCGCTGAAAGATGCGAGAGTCTCTGGAGTATTGAGTAAAACCAGGGATCCGGGTGGCGCTCTTCCCAAAGCTCCCGATTCGAGTAGAGATGGATCCAGAATAAGCAAATGTCCCGGAGAATAGATTTTATTACGGTTCTTTATAGGATTACGATCAATTCGCGTATAGGCGCGAACCGGAGCTCCAGCTCGTTCCATTCCGTAATCTCCGAAGGTCTGGGCGAAGAGTCCAAGGCGAGAGTACACTAAAGCGCACAATTTGGCGCAAGTTACTCCACCCTGGCCACCACGGCCATGAACCCGGATCTCAAGAGGTAATGCAATGTTTTTTAGAAAAGCTTCCGTGTTGGCCTCCAAAAGGCTCCCGGATCCTTTTTCCTCAGAATCTTTGGCCTTTGCATTCATTTGATCATTCCGATACGTCACGGTTTGTATATTTTGCTGTCGGTGCGCTAACCTTCAAATAAAGGGACCAAAACTGACCTCGTAATTTAGGAAATCAGTTTATTGAAAACGGACTATTATCTCTTAGCACTGCGTAAACCCGGGAGCAACTAAAGATTGCCTAGCTCTGTCCACTCTCCAGAATCTTCTTGAGAGTTGGCTTGGATACTTTACCCATAGCGTTTCTAGGTAATTCCTTGAGAGCGACTGCGTCTTTGGGAACCTTGTACGTGGCAAGGCGCTCTTTACCCCATGCCCGTAACGCGTCCGGATCAAGTACCGCTCCAGGCCGTGTCACTACTGCAGCGCAAACCCTCTCTCCCCATATAGGGTCGGGAATCCCTACTACCGCGACTTCCTTTATGTCCGGATGGGTCAAAAGCGTTTCCTCGATCTCTAGCGCCGACACCTTGTAACCACCGGTTTTAATTATATCCACGCTACTTCGCCCGAGAATCCTGTAAATGCCTTTTTCTTCGACTGCGACATCTCCTGTAAGGAACCACCCATCCCGAAATGTCTTTTGTGTTTCGTTTGGCTTGCCCCAGTATTCAAGAAAAACATTTGGCCCGCGTACGACTATTTCGCCGGGGTTTCCGGGTTCGACCCTGGCGCCATTTTCATCCATGAGGGCAATTTCAACACCAGGCAGCGGAGCTCCAACACATCCCGGGAATCGTTCCCCATGTAACGAGTTGGAAATAGCCATGCCGATCTCGGTCATCCCGTATCTTTCGAGAAGCACATGTCCCGAAATTTGTTTCCATTTTTCAAGTGTGCTTACAGGCAATGCAGCGGAACCTGACACCATAAGGCGCATTTTATGACACCCGTCGGACATTCGGCCACGCTCTTCGATCGAAGCTTTTTCCCATGTGTCAATCAGTTTGGCGTACACCGTGGGAACAGCCATGAAAAGGGTGAGATCGCCATTAGAAATTCGAGTCCAAACTGCATCGGAGTCAAATTTGGGGAAAATTTCGCATTTTGCTCCAACCCACAGGGCGCAGGCTATGATGTTGACAATCCCATGGATATGATGGAGGGGCAAAATGTTGAGTATGTGGTCGTCCGGGGTCCATTCCCACGCTTCTACAAGACTTTGGATCTGTGCCGTGATGTTGTTATGTGTGCTCACGACCCCTTTGGGTTTTCCTGTAGTTCCGCTGGTATAAAGGATCATGGCACGTCTTTCCGGGTCAATGACGGGCAACTTTCCTGCCGGACAGGCGAGCGCTTCTGTGGTCACTCCGAATCGTATGTTACGTTCACCCGCTATGGACTTGAGCGGTTCCACATAGTCCGGATGCGCTATTACAAGGGCTGGACTGGTGTCATCTACAACGTATTCCAATTCGGGTTTTGGATGAAATAAAGACAATGGTGTTGCAATACCACCAGCCCGCCATATCCCCCACTGTACTGCTACGTAATGCCAGCCCGGAGGCGCCAGAAAGGCTACCGGTCGTTGATCCAGGTCACTTTCACCCTGGAGAAGAAAAGACGCAACTTTCTCCGAGGCTTCTAACAAGTTCTGATATGTGAAAACGCCCTCCGGAGCAATGATTGCAATCCGTTCCCCAAATTGACCGGCTCGATCTGTGAGAAGTATCGACATGGGTCCTCCAATGATTTCAAGTGCTAATGGTTATAACGTTTAACACACTGGTTCCGCTTTCTTCAGAGCGAGGCAAGCTAGCCCACCCGCAAACGCGGCCAACGCGAGAACATAGAATCCGCTCACGAACGATCCCGATAAATCGACCAGTCGACCAATTATTGGTGGTAATACCATGACCCCCGCGGCTCCCCAGGTATTCACAAAACCCATAGCTACTCCCGGAGTCGCTGGACAATTGTCCCGAGCCCCGTTGAAAATCCCCGCGAACGGCAAACCTGCCATGATACCAGTAAAGATAATAGCGGGGAAAGCCATCCCGATTGTTTTTGACAAGCCTATCCAGATGAAGCCAAGGGCTAGCCCGACGCTTGACAGGATCAAAAGAAGTTTCGTAGACATATACTTTTTCTCAAGGATGGTCCCTCCGAGAGGGCGGGAGATTATTCCCAGCAACAGTACGGTTGAACCAACGATACCGGCTGTTTTAGGATCCAGATGCACACTTTTGATCAGC
Organism: Desulfomonilaceae bacterium; assembly: GCA_049967315.1. Lineage (GTDB taxonomy): Bacteria > Desulfobacterota > Desulfomonilia > Desulfomonilales > Desulfomonilaceae > CAJBEZ01. Next base: position 2,375 of record JBMFSZ010000103.1, on the reverse strand, counting down.
AGGGTGTTTACCCATACACCCGCGGCAATAATGGCCCCAAAACTTCCGAACTGCGCTATGGAGAGATACCATATGTTTGGGTTTGCTAGAACGTTGGACCAGTTGATTTTCGGACTGGCGGTATGGATTGGTGTCTTCGGTGCGAAGAAATACCATAATATCATCAGAATTCCTGCCATTGCGCCAGTTATGATAAAAACGTTATGCCAGCCCACTGCGTTGAGTAGTTGTGGAATACCATAAATTACAAAACCCGATCCCAGGAGAATGGATCCGCCGTAGATACCTTGGGCATGCTGTATTTCTTTTCCGGCAAAGAATGTTGGAACATAACGGGCGCCAGCTATAAATGACGCTCCCGTGCCTATGCCAACCACGAATTTTAATACAAGGATCTGGTAATACGAATTGGAAAACCCTATCGCAAAATCTCCGATGGTTATGATGGCAAGGGCGCACAACGCGACTTTGTAAGGTCCCAGCTTGTCGGCCAGCGCCCCGCCTGGTATTTGCAGGGCCCCGTGAGAGAGAAAAATGGCAGTGGTTAAAAAGCCTGCCATGGCCAGGGTAATGTGCAGGTCCTTCACAAGTGAGGGGACCAGAGGGCCATGGTTGGTGTAATTGGCTGAAAAGACGAATCCAAGCGCAGTTATAAAACCGAGCGCTTTCCATCTCTGGGACCAGAATACTTCCATATCCATTGTTTTCTCCTTTGAACCGATTTCCGAAAATCTCTCAAAATGACATTATTCAGGTCGGTGAGCCGATAATACCCTATATTAATTTGTCTTTTTACCACCTCCTTTAGGTTGAAAACCTCCGAATTGCAAACGGGACAGATCGAATAAAATCCTCCAAAGCCATTGAAATAGCTTTGTATTCATTTGCCTTGAGATCCATTTCGATTCAGGGGATCCGGTATTTCTCTCTGACAATTATCCGAACTTTCGCACTACGGATTTAACTGCTTTTGCCTTTCTTCAGCGTCATAAACTGCCAAAGCGACTCGCTGAGCCATCAAGTGGTCGTGCATGATTTTTTCGGCCGCCGACGGATTCTGGTTTTCAAAGGCCGCCATGATAAGACGGTGTTCCTTCAGTGAATCTCGGAGACGTCCCGGTAGTTTGAGCTGCCGTCCCCGAAGGAGTTTAAGAAATTTTCGTAAATCTCCAACGGTCTTTTGCAGCCACATATTGCCTGCAAGTTTTTGAACCGCATCATGAAAGATGTAGTTCTGTTCATAAAACCGGTCTACGTCTCCCGCTGCGGCAAATTTTTCAAGCTTACTATGAATTTCCTTGAGTCGTTTGATGTCCCTGGGCTTTGCTTTACGTACTGCGTCATAGGCGCACCGTCCTTCGAGTAGCGCCATCACTGGAAATATCTCGTCGAGGTCCTGTTCAGTAAGTTCCGCGACGAAGCAGCCCCGACGTGGTTTTAACACCACCAATCCTTCACTGTTTAGGACTTTGAGGGCTTCACGAAGCGGGGTTCGGCTTATCCCGAAGGACTCGGCCAAAGCCTGTTCATCAATCCAATCGCCTGGTTTAAGCTCAGAATTGTAAATGCTTTGCCTTAGTCGTTCTACAACTTCCTGGTAAAGTACGGTGGGAGCAATAGGGGGCTTCATGGATTTTATCCCAATTTGAATTTGTAATTCATAATTATGAATTATCTCTGCCTAAAAGGTCTTCGTGTCAAGAAATATCCTGTGTTCCCTCAAAGAACCCGAAACCCGGTTAAAAACTCTGAAAATAGCTCTCAGAAAGATGAAGAGTCGTTTTTAAGTAGTACTGTAAGGTTGCAACAGATACATGCGAGAAAACAAAGGAGCTGTGCAGAAGCAATTGAAGCTATTGCATGAAGACGGTTAAGATAAATATTGGTTACAGACTTATTAGCTACTCCCGAGTCCGTAAAATCAAAGTTCTTCATCAAGAACTTCCCTCAATACAACCGCTATTTGCCTCGTCAGAAGAGGCTTGGAAATCACCGTGGCTGAGGCGATTCGAGAGGTCTGCTCTTGCGAGAGTGATTGGCCAGAACCAGTGCACACAATTACCGGGATGTCCGGCCTTATAGATCTCACTTTCTCTGTCAATTCAGCGCCTGTCATAACCAAAAAATGGTAAGCCCCCGGCTTTGCCGGGGTGACTCTCAAAGGTTTGACCGTGCGCTGCAATTTGAGCAAACCTCCCAGAATACACTAAAATTCATTTCTGGGAGGTTATTATGAAAGACTACCGCAGCCTAAACCACACAAAGTGGGATTGCAAGTATCATGTTGTCTTCATACCCAAACGTCGTAGGAAGCAGATTTACGGGGCCATAAGAAAGCACCTGGGTGATGTGTTCCACGAATTGGCACGGCAAAA
>JBMFSZ010000102.1:2505-9912 GCA_049967315.1 Desulfomonilaceae bacterium | reverse complement strand
ACAGAGGGTAGCAGCATGAACAAGCAGCTTGCACCTAAAGATCGCGTTCAAGTGTCTCAAACCTTCGGACCACTTCTCAGCAAACTTAGGTTGAGTTAGTACCAAATTTTAGTTGTTTCGCCTTTTTGCTAGTGAGTGGTCTGGCAACAAACTGCCCCGAGAAGGTTCTTTTGCAAATTCAATGAAAGGGGGAATAAGTTTATTTCAGGGAATATATAGGGAATAATTTTGCCAAGTCTCTACCTATGAATAACCAGAAAGGAGAGTTTGCTCATGGAGAATGCCCCAAAGTGGTATGATGTCCATCTGGAAGGGTACAAAGAAGTGGCCTATGTCAAGGGGATGGATCAGTACGAGGAAATGTACAGAAGGTCGCTTGAAGATGTTGACAACTTTTGGGCCGAACAGGCGAGAGAATATCTCACTTGGGACAAGGAGTGGGATTCTGTACTCAATTACGATTTCCACAAAGCGAATATCGAATGGTTCGCGGGGGGGAAACTTAACGCCTGCTACAATGCTCTCGACCGCCACATCGATCAGTTAAAAAACAAGGTGGCCTACTATTGGGAGGGTGACAACCCGGCAGAATCTAAAACTGTAACGTACCTTGACCTGTACAAGGATGTGAATCTGTTTGCCGCCGCGCTCCAGGCTAAGGGCGTAAAACGTGGAGATCGGGTTGTTATATATCTGCCCATGATTCTCGAGCTGCCGATAGCCATGCTTGCCTGCGCCAGAATTGGAGCTGTACATTGCGTAATTTTCGGTGGTTTTAGCGCAGAATCAATAGCCAGTCGTATACATGATTGTGGCGCGAAAGTCGTCATCACCGTTGATGGAGGGTACCGGGGCGGTAAAGTTCTCCAGCTTAAAAAGACCGTTGATGAAGCCTTGAAGCAATGTCCGGGAATCGAGACCGTAGTAGTACTGGACAAATGTAATCTTGGACTCAAGCTTGATCACAAGAAGGAATTCTGGTGGCATGAAATGGTCGAGGATCCAAATCTTCCATCGTACGTCAAGCCTGAATCAATGGATGCTGAGGATCCACTATTTATCCTTTATACCAGTGGCAGCACGGGCAAACCAAAGGGAGTCCTCCATACCCACGCAGGATACCTTTTGTATGCGGCGATGACTTGCAAATTGGTTTTTGATATCAAGCCCCATGAAACCTTTTGGTGCACAGCCGATATAGGCTGGATAACCGGTCACACATATATTGTTTACGGACCGCTTATTGACGGGTTCACTAGTGTTATGTTCGAAGGTATACCTACATATCCTGGTTTTGACCGTTACTGGGAAATAGTAGCCAAGAGGAAAGTGGACAAATTTTACACAGCGCCAACGGTAATTCGTTCACTTGCCAAAGAGGGAGAGGCGCATGTTAAAAAGCATGACATTTCATCCCTCAAGCTTCTTGGAACCGTCGGGGAACCAATCAACCCGGAAGCCTGGAGATGGTATTTCCACCACGTTGGGCGTGACTGGTGCCCGATTGTAGATACCTGGTGGCAAACTGAAACAGGTGGTCACATGATGACACCTCTGCCTGGGGTTGCTCCTATCAAGCCTGGCTCCTGCTCTTTCCCATTTTTTGGAGTCGAACCCGTCATTCTCGACCCAGAAACGGGGGAAGAAGTGACTGTGCCTAACCAGGAGGGCGCCCTGTTCATCAAGAGACCATGGCCTGGTATGGCGAGGACGGTGTTTGGAGACCACGACCGTTTCATAGACACCTATTTTTCCAGAGTTCCAGGACTGTATTTTACCGGTGATGGCGCAAAAAGGGATGAAGATGGGTTCTTCTGGATCACTGGTAGGATCGATGACGTCCTCAATGTTTCCGGTCATAGGCTCGGCACCGCAGAAGTAGAATCAGCGCTGGTCCTCCACCCCAGTGTTGCAGAAGCGGCAGTCGTTGGGTTTCCGCATGACATAAAAGGTCAGGGCATTTATGCGTTCGTTACTGTGAACACCGGCGTAGAAAAGACGGATGCGCTCAAAAAGGAACTGGTCAAGCTGGTTCGGACGCAGATCGGACCGATTGCTACGCCCGACGCCATCCAATGGGCGGATGGTTTGCCTAAAACCAGAAGCGGTAAAATCATGCGTCGCCTCTTGAAAAAGATCGCGGCCGGTACTGTCGAAGACCTTGGGGATACCACCACGCTTGCGGACCCAACTATTGTAGGGCAATTGGTCCGGGATCGGGTTTCAGTCTGAACACTCCGGTTCCTTTAGAAAATCCCGAAGCCTTCTTTATTTAGGAGTCAATCCTTGGGGAAGGCTTAGGGCCCTTTTCCCCAGGCAGCGCCAAAATGCTTGCCAAACACCCCAAAATAGCGCTACATTTTATGCTAGCGCTATTAATTTTTTACATATCGAGGCACACAAAATTTGTCGTTCAAGGTTGGAGTAATTCGTGACCCCAGATATTTAGACCACAAGCCGGGCCTTGTTCATCCGGAGAGTCCGGGCAGGTTGAGAAGCATATATAGAATGCTCGACAAGGAATTCGGAGATCGACTCGTTCAGATAGATCCCAAACTGGCTAGTCTGGAACAGTTACAGATGGCGCACACTCCTTCATACATCGACCTCATCATGAGCACAGCTGAACGGGACTTTACGCCCCTGTCCTCTGACACGTTTGTCAGCGCGAAATCCTATCTGGCTGCCTGGTTAGCTGTTGGAGCAGGTATCTCAGCCGTTGATTCCCTGATGGCTGCCGAAGTTCGGGTTTGTTTTTCCCTTGTAAGACCTCCAGGCCACCATGCTCTAGCTGATCGTGCGGGCGGTTTCTGCATATTCAACAACATTGGCATTGCGGCAAAATATGCTCTTGAAAAATACGATATTCGAAGGTTGCTGATAATCGATTGGGATATCCATCACGGTAATGCGCTTCAGGATCTCTTTTACCGGGACAAAAGAGTTTTATATTTTTCCAGCCATTACATGGGTTGGTACCCCAATACTGGTGACTGGGAAGAAACAGGTGAAGACGAGGGTACCGGATATACGGTGAATGTACCAGTTCCCAAAGAATTGGAAGATGATGACATTGTGTATGTTTACCAAAATTCGCTTAATCCTATTGTGCGCAAGTTCAAACCTGATTTTATAATGGTTGCGGCAGGGTTTGACGCACATGAAAGAGACCCTCTCGGGAGAACCAGGTTAACTGAAAAGGCTTACCGCAGCCTTACTCAAATTGTACTTCAATTGTCTGATGCAAGGGGGGTCCCCTTGTTCTTCTCGCTGGAAGGCGGCTACGACAGCCGAGCTTTGACCAACTCGGTCAGGGAAGTGTTGGCAATGTTAGCGTTCGAGGGCAGGAGAGACCGCTTGAACATTGAATCTACGCGACGAGCCGAGGAAATATTGAAAAAGTTGTTTCAAACGCACCGTAAATATAAGATTTGGGTTGATTGACGTTCCAGATTAATTTGTTATGGGTTTGTTTGGGAATGTTTAAAAACAAAATATAGTGTGGAAATGGAAAGGGCCGCTCTTTGGGAGCCGTCTGTGATCGGGCTAATACCTTGCTTACTCTCTTGAATATAGTAACTTCAAGGAAAATATTCAGTAGGAAAATGATCAAGACTCGGCTTAGACCTGAAAATCCCGATGCCAACCTGAAATCGTACTACGAGGTTTATCGGGGATTTTCTTGGTCATTAGCCAAGGACATTTTTCCTGATTATGAATCCGGGTTTTCTAACATTGTTTCAGAGTCTGTAGACCGCTGGGCAGCCGACTCCGGATCGTGTGACAGGACTGCGCTCATCTTTGAATACGCGGGTGAAGTCCAGCGGTTGTCGTACGCCGAATTGAAAACACAGTCGTGTCGTATGGCTAACTTTCTGGTCCAGCATGGGGTAGCGCGTGGGGACAGACTACTGATATGTTCCAAACCGTGTCCAGAGGTACACATTGCTGTACTTGCATGCGCCAGAATAGGAGCCCGGTTCTGTAACCTCGGGGATTGTCTTGTTCAGGATCAGTTCCTAACCGCGTTGAAGCTGGTCAGACCCCAAGCGCTACTTGTTCACGCCGATATGGCCAGTGCTATCATTGGCTTGGTGAACCTGGATGTAGACCGGATATTCATAACTGGCCAAACTTGTGAAGAACTCAAGGATCGGGCGATTTTCATCCTTGATCATTTGGAAGGAATGAGTCCGGTATTTGAAAATCTAAAAGTGCCTGTAAAGGAACCTCTATACCAAAACTTGATCTGGGAATCTTCTGGAGAGCTCAGATTGGTCACGCACTCTCACCAGGATATGGTTGGCGCTTTGATGACGGGTCGGTACGCCCTCAATCTGAGATCGGACAGCGTGCTATGGACCGATGCAAATCCAGGGTCAGTCGCAAGCGTATTATACGGGATTTTTGCGCCTTTGCTTTGTGGCTGCGCCACAGTGGTTCAAGGAGACAGTTTTGTTGCGTCAACCTGGTACTGGACGCTGGAAAGATTAGGCGTCTCGGTGTGGTTCACGGACAGTCACAAGCTAAAGAGTCTCAAGGCTCAGGGCGACGAATTGGTTAAAGGATATGATTTTTCGAACCTGAATCATATGGTAACAATCGGGGAACCGCTTAATGCCGAGCTATTTCAATGGTCTAAAGAAAAGTTCAAAAGATCTCCCCATGAAGTCTGGATGACAGACGAGACGGGAATGATCTGTTTTGCCAACTTTCCCTCCGAGCAGATAAAGATTGGATCAATAGGGAAGCCTGTACCTGGTGTCCATGCTGCTATTCTCGACGAAAATGGAGAATTGCTTCCGATACTCACATTAGGCCGTTTAGCCTTGAAACCCGATTTCCCAAATCTTGCCCTGGAAACGTCGAATGATGATCCTGATATCTATGGCCGTTTTAAGAAGGGGTGGTTTTTAACAGGTGACCTGGCGCTTAAGGATGAGGACGGTTACTACTATTATTTTGGTCGGGTTGACCATATGGCTAGGATTGGTCAATTGCTAACCGGGGCGCCGGAAATTGAAAGCGCTTTGTCAAAACATCCTGATATTAATGAAGCCGCGGTTATCTCCAGGAATTGTTTTGGGTCCGACGCATGTTTCAAGGCCTTTGTCAAACTAAAGAATTCGCATTCTCGCAAACCCGAGTTTTTGAATGAAATCAAGGAATTTATCCGGGCTCGCATGAGAGAAGAAATCCCTGATCCAGAAATAGAAATCGTTGACGATTTTCCTGTTTCAAATTCTCGGCGTCTTGTGCGGAGGGTTTTATTGGCTCGGGAACTCGGCCTGCCTATTGGAGACATCTCAAATTTGAAAGAGTAACTTTTTTGATCTCGACGAGGCGTTTCTGCAGAGTGTCTCGATTTCTAATATGATAACTGCCGCAATTTCAGTGTAAAAAAATGGCATAGATTTATACCGATCTGGGGGTAAATCCGCATTATGCCCTGAAACTGGCTGTGCCGTAGAACGTATGCGTCCGTAGGCTCCATAGCTATACACGTGGCATTAGGGGGTAGGCGTGTAAAAAGGCTCAATTCCCCCAAAAATGAACCGGGTCCCAAGATTACCTTCTGGATTTGCTCTGGTGTGCCGTACCCCTTATAAACGGCTATTTTGCCAGATACCACGAGATAAATAGATGAATTTTGTTCATTCTCATCTATCATAATGTCACCAGGTTTAAAGTGTTCCACATTAACAACAGACGAAATAGCCGCTAGTTCCCTGACACCCATGCCTTCAAATATGCCAAACCTCTTTAACTGATTAATTTTTTCCAGTATGTCAGGCATTTCAGCCACCTCGTTGTTGATCCTTTTTAATGCGTATTCAACCACCTGAAGTACGTCTTCATCATTATTGCTCTTGTGAAATTCAACGGTCGGCATGAACGTTTTCGAAAATTCACATTCCCCAATTACAAAGAGCGCCAGAATTTTTGTAAGCTTGTCTTCCGAATTTGCGAGAAACGTTAGAATTCTGTCTAAAGTATCATTTCTAATCAAAGGGAAAAGCTTTCGGCCTCTCTCAATTTTTTCGTGTAACGGGATGTCTTCAATTAAAGGGATCAGGTAAGGAACGATTTCTTTCTCAATTGAATTTTCCACTAGTTCCACTGCAATAGACGCTGTCTCCGATTGAAGCGCCTGGTACATGAGTCGCATGTCGGCGTGATAAACCCACAGAGCGTAGAAAATAAGGCTTAGTATCTCGTCGTTAAGCTCCTCAAGATATTCTGTGAGCATATCAACGCTTGACGATTTGGGGGCAGATTTTAATACGTGGATTGCGACCAGGTTCGAATAGGCGAGTCCAAGTTCCTGTCCGAGAAACGGGATCATTTCAAAATCTTTCAAGCCAGATAATCGAATAACCTCGAGTATCCCCTGCTTGGTCCTTATAGGAGCGTTGAGTAGTGAAACTTCAAGGAACGGTAATATCTCTTCCTTATACGCCATCAACGCTTCAATGGCGGCTTTTCGCGGATCTTCGTCCATGTCATCAAGTAACTCGACAAGGCGATTTACCGCTCTTATGTCTCGATAGTTAGCAAATACTAGAGCGGCTTCAGCACGCGTACCAGGGTTGTCATCGTAGAGCAGCCGAAGAGCCGTTTCAGGGTCAAGCTTCGGTGGAGCTACTCGCAACAGCTCAGTATCTACTTTGGTCGATCGCTCTTCTACGGATAGGGGGCCGAGTTGCACAGTCGCCGTGCCAACGTCCATGCCTCTTACCGATTCGATTTGGTCAAAGTCTATTTCTTTCTCGACTATTACCTGCTTCAGGGTTTTTTTGTAATGTTTTCTGAAAACAAAGGTCTCATATAACCAGAAAAGTGAAAGCCCCAACGCGATGAACGAGAATTGCTCTGGAATCATAACCGGTTTCAGGATGATCATGATCATCGAACCCGTCAGCATTCCCACTTTCAGGATTGTTCCTCTAATGAAAGTGCGGCTCCATGAAATCAAATCTGAAGGTACAATGTTGAAAAAAACCTTGTTTATTGGTCCGGCTACTGCCCGCTGTATGAGTAGCGACGTAAATTGTCCGTAAGATGCCACGTATATGTTGAAGAACATGACGAGCGACCCGAATAACGCGGCGAAGTTAAGCGGTTGGACGAGGGAAGCGTTGGCCAATCCCATGGATTGATATACACGGCCCATGAAGAACAACAGGACGAATGAGACGGAAGTCGTCAATCCCCTAAAAACGCTCAAAAACGTTATAAGAGTCTGCTCGGATCCAAAAGTGTGGTTTGCTATAACACTGAACTGATAGGAGAAAATCGGGAGAAGGATGTTGGGAATAAGACCTGTGATTATGAGGTATCTGACGATAGGATACTTTACCATCAGACCGGGGATTTCTGTAAGTTTCTTGGTCTGCGTCTTTGCAG
>JBMFSZ010000102.1:0-2495 GCA_049967315.1 Desulfomonilaceae bacterium | reverse complement strand
CACTGTCTTTGGGCTAAGCTCACCAAAAAACTTGCGTCCGGAGATAAGCATAAATGTTCCAACAACAGCGGAAACTACCGCAAACAAAATTAAAGTAGGATCCTGGCCTACAAATGCCGTGAAAGGCCCTGTTCCGAAGCTTCCTATTGTGCTGGCGAGCACCTGTGCTGCTGTCACGTAGGGAAACAACCGTTTCCCCTGACGAGCGTCGAAAAGATCTCCTGCTACATTCCAGAGGTAAACCAGCAATATGGAATCAAGAAGATTCAGGATTTGATAAAGAATAGGATAAGCTACAGTTATGTCCGCCCTAACCATAAAATATAGAATTAGGACAGATACTCCGCACAAATTCAGTAACCACGATAAGATATTGTGATCGAGAAAGATACGGTTAAGTCGGTTTGTGGCGGCAAAAACCACGAATGTCAACAGCGCGTTAATTACCAACATCATAGGTATATACTGCGGACCGTATCTCTTTAAAAAAGAAGCGTCCACGTAGTTTCTAAAGAACGCGAAACCGAGAAAAATCACGAAAAATATCGATGACAGCCAAATAAACCTTGTGACTTCGTGAGGATAAATCTTGAGGTATTTCTCCAGAAACTTGTTCATAATCCGTATGGCCACATTTTACAGTTGTTTCGTCTGAGATCCGCGCTAAAGAATATCTTTTTTATAAGTAAAAAGTGTTAAACAAACAATTATAATGTGCTGGCTTAACACTGATGGTCGTCGGGAAAATTTAAGCGGTTCGAATGGACATTCAAGCGATCCGAACTGGCATTAAATCGGAAAACCCTGTTGGCTAAAGCTACAGTTCACACCAATTAGCAAATTCCAGTTGCTATCAGCTCGAAAACGGCCTTACAAACTGGCAGACCCTATCTGGCCAAAAACCCTTGTTCTTCAATCATTTTTGTGACTTTTGCCCGAGTTCCAACCGGAACTCTTAGTGGAAAACCATTTGGGGAACGCTTGTCTAGTTTGGGCAACTCTCCACCTAAAATATCCACACCGGTATTCAATTTCCAGATATTACGTTGAACAGTGCCTGTCCATTTCGCCACAAGGCTCAAAGGTAAGTCTCTGGACAATTTGATCGGGCCAACCTGGTCAAATGTCAGGGGGGTATTTCTGGTGAGCGCTACGCAGTAAAAGTCTCTATTAGTAAATATGATCTTTAGAGCTACAATTCGAGGGATCAAGATGTCCGAGGAAGGTGGAGTAACTATGTCCCAGAAGCCAAAACCTGGTGACTTTTTCAAGATTGGGGCTATTTTTTCAGCCCCGTCAATAAATGTACAAATTGTGAATAACCAATCGTATTTTGGCTCACGTTTTCTGAGTGTCTGAAAGAACTCGGCAGCAATGTTGGTCGAAATTTCCGGGTCTCTCCGATCGTCCCATCCGCTAGTGGATAGCCAGGGGACCCCATTTTTCTGCGAGCCGTTCCTGGATGGTCCGAGCGCCCACCACCCGTAGCCCCCTGTACGAGTTTTGTGGTTGGGGTCCAATTCACTTAAGAGAATTGACAGGTAAACAAGATCGACAGGGACTTTGTTCCTTTTCAGTGTGTCCGTGAGGATTGGTCCATAGGTGACGAAGCGATTTAGCCATTCAGCAACTGACGCGCGCCTGTCCATAAGGAGATAGTTCAACTGTTCTACAATCCGTTCATGAACACTAGGTCTCTCAATAGGTACCTTTGCGCCAGCGAACGTAATGCCTTCCTTGACAAGGGTCGGCGGGAGGACATATCCCCCTCGACCCGCCCCATGTTCGGTGATCCATGCGTGAGAAAAAGTCACACCGGATATCAGTGTGAACAGAAAAATGACTAACTTGAAACAACGAAGGTGGTTGATGCGAAATATCTCACTTGATCGCAGAATTTGACCATTAAATTTCAAAAAAAACCTTCCTGCTTGTTGTCGGCCCCTTTACCGTTTTAGCTACTACAGCAGGCTTTGACGATGGTCAATGAAATTATTTGTTAATATTTTCTTTTAGCTCTTTCCCCGCTTTGAAAAAGGGTAAACTCTTATTTTGCACTACGATTTTTTCCCCCGTTTTGGGATTCCTGCCAGTATAGCCTTTGTATTCTTTTACTACAAATGAACCAAAACCTCTGATCTCGATTCTGTCTCCCCTCTCCAACGCTTCCGACATAGTGTTAAAAACCATATCAACTATTTCTTCCGACTTCCTCATGGGAAGGTCAGTATCTTTGGCTAATGCTTTTACCAGATCGGATTTGTTCATATTAATCTCCTCTCCATATTCCCGGACAACCGTTCCTAAATCTAACGAACCGAAAAGGAAGAATTTCCTCCCAAGGCCAAAAAATAAGAGGCGGCCAACAACTGGCCATGAAATATTTGTGTTGACTTTTTGATGTTAAAGAACCTTGACAAACGTCGCTCTCAACACAAAACTAAGTAAATTTTTTCAGAACTAATGATTATTCCAACAACCTGGAACCCGAATAG
>JBMFSZ010000101.1:0-9914 GCA_049967315.1 Desulfomonilaceae bacterium | reverse complement strand
TATGGCAAAGCTAAGGATTTGACGTGTGAAGTTACCATGAAATCTACCTTGAAATTATTGATTAATTAGCAACTGGGAGGGCAATCTGTAGGACATTGAGTTGAGGTAATTTAACACATAACTTTTAATGTGCTAATATAATTATGGTAATAAGACCCGTAAAACTGCACAAAAAGTAAGGATTCAAGGAAAACGAATAGAGATAGAATTGTGTAAGCGGCTGGAATTAAAAAAGAACATGGTGAGATATCAGGGCTCGAACCTAAACCTTCTGATTAAGAGTCATGTTATCTATACTGAAATCATTAGAGGATTTCGACCTAGTGGGCGGTTATTGGGTGTTATAGAATAAAGATGATTTCTATATGTTGCTGAGTGGGCCCATCTTCTCTTTGAAGTGATCTGTAAATACATGAATGTATCTAGTTGAAGTCTTGAAACTCGTGTGATGCAATATTTCCTGAACCGCATTAATATTGCCCGTAATCCGATATATTTGGGCGGCAGATGCATGTCTTATGCTATGAAAACGGAATTCTTTGTCCACGCTCCGAAATCAAACATTCTCCCTGACATCTCTAGCATGAGAAGGACCAGAATAACCAGTGACATCTCAACTGAGTTGTACGGCTGCCTCCGCCAGGATACGCCCCGTGATGTCTGTTGCAGTGTTCCCGTTGACCATGATATTGTCTTCCTAATCCTTAGGGCCCCTCCTTTGGAAAATCGTCTTTTTGCTAAAAAATCTATGCCTCAAAACTGATTGTGAAGCTCATTCTTAGTCATAACCAATTCCCAAGATCATGCTTTTCCAAGAGGCTCTCGAATTTGAGGTCTCCAGACGGCAGAATGTTACAGGCCAATCTGCCAAATACCTAATCGCTATCAAACCTCACCAACCTTTGGAGGATGTGATCATGAGAAGTCTTGTTATAGAAGATGACTCCAAGACCGTTGATTTTATCAGGAAAGGTATGGAACAGGCTGGATTTGTCGTCGAGCATGCGCATAACGGGCTCGATGGTCTGCATCTGGTCCTCAATGAGTCCTATGACGTGGTGATAGTCGATATAATGTTACCGGAATTGGATGGACTTAGCCTGATTGCTAAATTAAGACGCAAGAACAAGGACTTGCCCGTAATCATCTTGAGCGCCAAACACTCTGTGGAAGACCGCATCAGAGGATTGCAAGTAGGCGGTGACGATTATCTTGTCAAACCGTTTGCCTTTTCGGAACTCCTGGCGCGAGTTCAGGCGCTGCTTCGTCGTAGCAGCGGTGTTCACCAATCTACGAGATTGGTGGTCGGTGACCTGACTCTGGATTTATTGACCAGAGAAGTAAGGAGAGCTGGGCAAAATATCGACTTGCAACCCAGAGAGTTTACGTTACTGGAGTATCTTATGCGTCATCCGGACCAGGCCCTTTCCAAGACGATGATTCTTGAACGAGTATGGGACTATGATTTTGATCCGCAGACTAACGTAGTGGACGTATTGGTATGCAGGCTGAGGAACAAGATCGACAGAGGGTTTGAAAACAAGATGGTCCGGACCATTAGGGGAATAGGATATGTCCTTAAGGTCTCTTGATCTGATGCGAAAGAAAATCAGTTTCCGCCTAACCTTTTGGTATTTCATAATATTTACCGTATGTTCAATAGCGCTTTTTGCCGGGAGTTATTTCTTGATCTCAGCTTCCTTGCGAGATGGAGAACACTCAACTCTTTTGGCCAAAGCCAAAGATCTGGAATCGCTACATCGATCGGGTGGCTTAATTGCGATCAGAAATGATCTGAAGTTTGGGAGATACGCCGGCAGGCCTAATGTTTTTTTTGTGCGTCTGGCCAGCCCACTTAATCGATCTGTCTTCTTGAGTCTTCCGGATGATTGGATCGACTTTGATTTAAAGACCATTGAAACAAAACGTTTCGAAAATGATGCCTGGGCTCAGCTTGGAGCTTGGGAGAATAAAGATGTTCTTGAAATATATACGATTCTACTGAATGATGGCTTTATCCTACAAGTCGGCAAGAACACTGCGGCTCGCAACGAAATTCTGAATAATTTCTACCATGTGTTCCTCGCTGTTCTTCTCCCTATTTTAGGCTTGGCATTTGTGGGAGGCCATTTCATGGCTGTAGGGTTCTTGCGACCTATTCGAGAACTGGTTCACACGGTCCGGTCAATATCGGACAATGTCAATATTCAAGAGCGAACTCCGGTATCTCAAAATGGTGACGAACTTGACGAGCTGGCTACTCTTTTTAACCAGATGCTGGATAGGATAGAAACCCTAGTACAAAGCATGAGAGAAACTTTGGACAATGTTGCGCATGATTTGAGAACCCCTATGACCAGGTGGCGAGGAATGGCCGAGATGGCTTTGCAAGCCGGACATACCGATGAGAATTCCAGGGATGCGCTGGTTCAATGCATAGAGGAATCAGAAAATATTCTAAAGATACTACAAACCTTAATGGACATTTCCGAGGCCGAAAACGGTTTAATGCGACTCCAAATAAGGCCGACAAACATATCTTCAATCCTGGAAGACGTTAAGGAGCTTTACCAATATGTGGCTGAAGAAAAGCAAATCTCGGTTACACTGCGCTCTCCTCAAGATTTAATGGCTAATTGCGACCCAAACCGCACACGTCAGGTTTTTGCAAATTTAATGGATAACGCGATTAAGTATACACGGATGAGTGGGACTGTAGAGATCGAAGCTCATAGAGGACCTTCATTCGTCGTTATTAGAATTCGGGATACTGGTATAGGGATTTCGTCTGAAGACCTACCAAGGATTTGGGAGCGAATGTACAGAGGCGATAAGAGTCGGTCTCAACGGGGGCTGGGGTTAGGTCTAAGTTTGGTAAAAGCCATAGTCAGAGCCCATGGCGGACAAATTGAGGCCCTAAGTGTACCCGGCAGTGGTTCAGTTTTTACCGTTTACCTTCCACAGTAGTGATTCCCAGACTTTTGTAGACAAAAAATATTACCTTTCCTATTTGTAATCTTTTGGCAATATTCGGGTAATATTTGATCGCTATGCTACTTTCAAAAGCCATTGGCTTTTGGAAAAAACAGGAGGCTCAAGAAGATGAGAAAACTAATTAATTATGTAGCCGTCTGCGTAGCAGTAGCAGCTCTTATGGTGGGCATTGCTTACGCCAAGGAGAAAAAGAATGAAAGCCCTGTCGCTCAGTCTGCTATAAATGTTGATAAGGCTAAAGCGGCGGCTGTCGCGGCCATTCCCAAGCTAACAGTAGGTAAGCCCTACACAAAACCTGGTAAACAGGAAATCCTTCTTGAAGCGCCCCTTAATCTGGATGGCGCTGTCGTCGGAAAAGTTCGCTTTAATCCAACCAATGGCGAAATCTTAATGAAAGGACAGCGGGCCATGGCCCAGAAGCTGTCAGTTATGCCTGAAGAGGCTGGCAAGACTCTCCAGGGTATCCTGCCGAAAATGCAGGCTGGCGCGGCATGGATAGGAAAAGATGGTCAATGGAAGGTCCCTTTGCTCTATCAGGGGGTTATTATCAGCGAGTTGGGGGTTAATGGCAAGGACGCTTCCGTCCTGCCTGATTGGAAAGCATCCAAGGATGCTAATCTGTTTGGGAAATAACTATCATATGGGATCCCTCAATTGTGGAAGGTCAAGGGTCCCTATAAATAATGGAACGCAGTAAATTAATGTCTTTACATCCCCTGCGGTTTTAGGAAATCTAAATTTACGAACTGCTGCGGATATGTCTTTCAAGGAGTCCGAACTGTTCCCGAGAATGGTTCACAATTGTAAATCAACATGTTAGCGATATTAATTAAAAATATTATAACTTTTTCTAAATTGGTCGCGGCGCTCCTCACCGCAGTGGCCTTGGTAGGAACAGTGGCTTGGGCGGCGCCAGGCCGGAATCGCCTTGAATCTTGTACCATTAAAGTTCCGCAACCTCGACCGGTCGACCTCACGACCTTGGTCGAGATTAGTGTAGACCAGGTTATGAAAATTGTTAGGGCCGCTTATCCGAAAGCCAAAGTGCGAACGGTGTCACTAGAAGACCTGAACAGTTGTCTTGTTTACGCAGTAAATCTTGTCAGTGGTCCCACAATATTGATTGATGCCGGTAGTGGCGCAATTTTAGTCAATAATGAAAACGAATCACAAGAAGAATAGGTAACATGTCGAATTGGCCCCGTGTCATGGTTGACAACGAAGAAATCCTCAAACTGGTGTAGGAATAATCCCCAGCTTCGGAAAAGCCCTGAACTGGAGATATTCGCCTGTGTAGAAGACAGCGGCGTCTCACTTTAAATCTAAAAGGTAAGAGCATGTCTTTTAATGTCAGGAAACAAAAACAGCCAAGTAGACAAAGTCTATACGCTCTGGATTGTCTGAATTTCTTTCTTGCTGACGTTCGTACAGGAGTTGGACCATTTCTGGTAACTTATCTACTGGCCGTTCTCCACTGGAACCCGGCTAAAATTGGGGTGGTCATGGCCGTAATGGGAATTGCCAATCTCCTTGCAGACGCCCCATGCGGAGCATTGGTCGATTCCGTCAAAAAGAAACGTCTCTTGATCATCGTCGCCGCCTCTTTAATGGGGATTAGCAGCGTTTTTATAACGCTTTTTTCAACCTTTTACTTTATCAGCGCAGCGCAGGTCGTCAACGGGGTCGTATCTGCCCTTTTCGCTCCGGCTGTAGCAGCTATCACGTTGGGCCTCGTGGGTCGACACACATTCGCACTTAGGGTTGGGCGTAACGAAGTCTTCAATCATGCTGGAAATGTCGCTACTGCTCTAGTGGCTGGTATAGTCGGATATCTAATGGGACAAGAGTGGATTTTTTACTTGGTTGCGATTTTTGGGGGCATTAGCGCTGTGTCCGTACTTTTCATTAAAAAAGATGACATTGATTACGTCCGATCGCGAGGGGGCGCCCTAAATGTAACACCCGACGGGGTGGTTGCTTTGGGAATAAGAGCTTTGTTCTCTGACCGCAAAATCTTGATATTTGCAATCGCTGTGACTTTGTTCCATTTCGCTAATGCGGCAATGCTCCCTTTGGCGGGACAATTGATTACGCTGCGGAACGAGATCTTTGCTTCCCTCAATATGTCTGCGTGCATCGTAGCCGCTCAAATAATCATGATTCCGGTGGCTTTTTTATCTGGCAAATGGGGAAACAAATGGGGCAGAAAACCCGTTTTCCTGATAGGTTTTGCAATTCTGCCTATCCGAGGCCTTCTCTATATCCTGAGTAACAACCCCTTCTACATTGTTTCCGTGCAATTGCTTGATGGGATAGGAGCAGGAATTTTCGGAGTATTGTCAGTTGTTGTGGTTGCCGATCTCACCCAGGGGACCGGGCGATACAATCTCGTGTTGGGGGCTATCGCCACTGCTCATAGTATCGGAGCCTCACTTAGCAACGTGGTGTCAGGCTATATTGTGAACGCTTGGGGCTTCAGTACAGGCTTTGTGTTTCTTGCCGCTGTTGCGGCATTGGCCCTCGCAATCTTCGGCTTGATGATGCCTGAGACCAAGGAGATCCTCCCGATTTCAGCGGAAGCCCTCCTGGAAGAGGCGACGAAGAATGCTGCTTAGTTTCTTCGAAATAAGCTCAACATGTGTTGCACTGTGTCGTGGATCTACTGGAGGGCATAATGAACCCTGATATAATCGCAGCCATCATTTTTTTTATGACATATACCGGGATTGCATTGGGGAGCATCCGAGGATTGGCGATTGATAGGACAGGAATTGCGGTGCTCGGAGCTATCGCTATGCTGGCAACGGGGACTCTCGGCGAACATGAAGCATTGAAATCAATAAATGCGCCCACAATATTGCTGCTCTATTCACTCATGGTTTTGTCCGCTCAATTCACTTTGGGCGGATTCTACACAAGAGTCGCATTGAGTATCGTAAGATTTGTGACAAGGCCGGAACTGTTCCTCTTTGCGCTCATTTTCTCTTCGGCTCTTCTTTCGGCAGTGGTTGCCAATGATATAGTCTGCCTCGCCTTCACTCCCGTAATTTGTGTGGCCACGGTCAGATCTTCTTTGAATCCGATTCCTTTTGTGCTCGCGCTATGCTGTGCCAGCAATATTGGCTCTGCGGCAACCATCATGGGCAACCCTCAAAATATGTTGATCAGTCAGGTTGGCGGGCTTCAATTTGGCAGCTTTGTATCGTGGTGTCTGCCACCATCGATAATTTCACTCATGGCCCTTTATTTAATAATATTGGGGATGTATCACGGAAAATGGCGGGACGAATCGTACAAGTTGAGTTCGGCGGCGTATGGTTGGCTCAAATTCGACTTCTATCAATCAGCCAAAGCGCTGATACTAACGGCGGCGTTGATAATAATGTTCTTCACCCGTATTCCAAGAGAAATCTCTGCTCTAACCGTAGCGGGCATACTCCTCTGCAGCAGAAAAATGACGACCCGCTCCATCCTCAGCCTGGTGGACTGGCATCTCATCACTCTTTTCTGCGCTCTCTTCATTGTTGTTGAGGGCGTCATCAAATACGGGATTCCGCAGTCAGCGGTTCTTCTCCTTGGAACTTTGGGCTACAATATCAACGATCCCCCTGTGCTCTCATCCGTAACATTGTTTCTCAGCAATGTAGTGAGCAATGTTCCGGCTGTGATGCTTCTTCTCAAAAATATCGACGTGGGACAGACCACAAACCTCTACCTGCTTGCCCTCGTTAGCAGCTATGCCGGTAATCTTTTTTTAATAGGCAGTATCGCTAACCTCATAACCGTCGAACAGGCCAAGATCTACAACGTTTCCGTCAGCTTTTGGTCACATGCAAGGGTCGGGATTCCAGTCACGGCAGCGTCTGTTTTTGTGGCCCTGGTATGGGCTTTCTTGGTCGGATAAAGCTCAAAAGACTATTGCGTGTGGGTATCAGCGTGCTTGTGCTTTTCAGCATGCAATGAAAAACGCCCAAAACTGGCAAAAGGTTGCTGCGCGATGAAACCGCTTTTCATGTAATAGCCTGTTATGATTGATCAGCAGAATTAGACCGATTTATTGCCAGGCATGCATCCCGAAATAGGGGTGGAATTTAGAAGCTTGACGATTTCCCAAAAATTTAGGCGCTAAAAAAGTTTTGAGGTTTTCCTGAAAGCCTGGACTAACCCGGGGCGCAGTTTTAAAAATAAAATCGCTAAAAAGCGCAATCCACTCTATTATGTCCCCAGTTAGTCTAACGCCCTGTTTTAGAAAGCGTTTCTGAATTACAGAAATTGCGCGCTCTTCAAAATCAACATCTTCCTTTTTTAGATGAACCACGCTCATTTTTCGTAAACCTTTCGCCAAAGCGACCACCAACATTTGTAAAACAGTTTCGTCAGTATTTATGAATTGTTCCTTCTGTTATAATTTGTTAGAGGAAATGCGTTAAGAGGTTAGCTATGGGAATAGGCCATAGAATTACCGTTGATATTCCCGGTGACGTCTTTGAATCTATAGCCGAGTTTAAAAAAAGACTGGATGTAGACAATGGCAGCGTCGCGGTTTTTGAAGTCTTGAAATATGCCCTGACCTTGCCTAGATGTTTTACTTCTTTCGATTGGAAGGCGGCCGAGGAAGAAGCTTATGCGGATATTGAAGCTGGGAATGTGCAATGTTTTGCTTCTATGGACGACTTTCTTGTTGATCTAAAAGCATGAGGATATCCCGGACCGATTCTTTTAAAAAGGATTTCCGCTAACTCCCCGTCCCTATTCAGAAGCTTTTCGAAAAGAAACTTCAGCTCTTCATGCAGAACCTAAGGCATCCATCTCTCAGGGTTAAAAGGTTGCAAGTATTCGAAAAACGATGGGAATCCAGCGTTAAAATGTTCTACGTTTTACGTTTGAAATTCATTAGGAACACAATCTTTTTAGACGAATTGGCCCCCACGACGATGTTTTAAACACTCCTTAACAATTTCACCTAACACAGCGAGAGTACGGCAAATTTAGGTCAGCACATCAATTCTTTTCCGTATGACAACTTTAACATCTTGGAATAACAACACTTAACCTGGTGGGCCGTCGGGGGCTCGAACCCCAAACCTACTGATTAAGAGTCAGTTGCTCTACCAATTGAGCTAACGGCCCGCTTGAATTCCTAAAATTACCTTTTGAACGGCCGGTTGTCAAGAAATATCCGGTGGGGAGAAAATTTGATGGAGATTTCTTGCCGATGATCTAGAATTAGGGAAACTTGTTTTTAGCTTGTACAATGTTTAGACAATAGTACGATTAAACCGTATCGAGAAGGTAAAAATGGCAAAAAAGGCCTTAGTCGCAGTAACGAGAACAAAACCCGAAACGGTAATACAGGACATAAAACTCACCATGGAAAGGGCGCGTTTTACGGATTTCCTGGATCCTTCGAAAACTGTAATTCTCAAGGACAATATCTCGTGGCATTTCCCGTTCCTCAGCGCGAATACGACTCCCTGGCAACTCGAGGGCGTAATCCTGACTTTACGGGAAGCGGGCTACAACGACATCGTGTGCGTGCAGAACGAAACCGTAGTCACCAACGCCTTTAAAGGTGAGAAACTTAACAAGTATCTGCCTATTTTTCGCAAATACGATGTACCGGTTCTCTATAATTTTCGTGAGTCTGACGTCAAATGGATCAAATACAAACCTAAAGCCAAAATGCGTGTCCTGGACAGCATATTTACTGAAGGAATCAGAATCCCTGATTATTTCGTCGGTAAAAATATTGTCCATTTGCCTACCGTCAAATGCCATATTTATACTGGGACCACTGGCTCCATGAAAAATGCGTTCGGCGGTCTTCTTAACACCAAGAGGCATTACACCCACTCTGTCATCCACGACACTCTTAATGATCTACTTGACATACAAAGGGAGATTCATACCGGTATCTTCACGGTTATGGATGGGACCGTGGCAGGTTGCGGTCCAGGACCAAGGACAATGACGCCGGTAGAGAAGGACCTTATGCTGGCTTCAGGTGATTGCGCCGCCATCGATGCTGTTGCCGCCAAACTCATGGGGTTTGATCCAATGAAGCTCGATTTCATAAGGACGGCCCATGAATCCAATTTAGGCATTGGGGACGTGAATCAGATAGAAATAGCTGGAGATGACATTTCGGGTGAAAACTGGGGTTTCTCGGTAGGAAACAACGCTGCCTCGGCAGTGGGTAACTTTATATGGTTCGGCCCTCTCAAGCCTCTTCAGAAACTGTTTTTTAGAACGCCACTAGTCTACCTGTTTGTTTTTGGGTCATTCTTCTACCATGATTACGTGTACTGGCCCTTCAAGGCAAAACCCCAAATGGAGGCGTTTAAGGAAACTTCCAAATGGGGAAAACTGTTCGATTCATATCCAGAATGACACCGTGACAAATCCGTGGGGAAGCCCCTAGTGGCCTAGGGTATCAGCGGTGAAGGATGCTCTATGTGATTTCAGGATCAGGCGTTGGTTCTCGAGTTACCAACGCCACCTCTGAGGTAGATTGTTGACTAAGCGGAAAAAGTCGATCCAGAAATTTCTGTCATTGACCCTGTTTTCTCTTTTCATGGAAAAAATTGGACTTCAGATGCTGATTAAGCTCTATTCTAACTTCAGTTCGTACATGCCTGAGAGCTTTCTTCCATGTTTCGACCTTTTCGAGCGCCTCAGTTTCCCAAGGGAGTCGGTCTTCCGGGCTTTTTGCTAGAATGTCACGTTCAAGTTCAGCCGGTACTGGTGGCTCTAGTAACGATTCACACCGGGCTTTGATACGTTTGATTACTTTTAGGAGGCGGAGAAGATCTTCTCTGGAGAGATTTCTGGAAGGTTTGTCTGAACAGTTTTTTGGAATTAGATTTAATTGGTCAAGCGAGACTCCATTCTTCAGGGCGGTGTTAATGATTCTTTTTAGG
>JBMFSZ010000100.1:5107-9930 GCA_049967315.1 Desulfomonilaceae bacterium | reverse complement strand
CACTTAAAAAAAAAGCCATGGGTCTGAGCCAAAATTAATGCTGAAAACCTCCGTCGACTATTCCTGTGAGCCACTGGTCTCAACTTTATATCCCCCACCCTCAACCGGGGACAGTCAGTGTTCTCCAGAGGCCATGTTCATGTGTCCTGATTGGAGAATGCCCAGAAAGAAACCAAAGATCGAGTCTATAGCCTCTGTTCTCAGGAAAATCGTCTTGCCCCATCTTTTGGCCAGACAAGGCATAATGGGTGGGCGCAGTTCCAACGGGCTGCGATATCACACAGTTCCAAATATACCTGGACGAACCTGTGAGTGCGCTTTGGATCTTGAAGCCACGTTGGAACGCATCATCCCCAGTATTCATATCCAAAACCTGACTGGAGAACTGCAACCGGTTGAAAGAGACGCCATAATGGTTCGATGTAAACCGGAGCCACGTGTAAGGCTACTGGTCATGCTTGATACCAGCATGTCGATGAGCGGACCTTCCGGGATGTGCAGCGCCCTGGTGGGATCAGTACTGGCCAGACACTGTCCAAGTGGCCAACTGGCTTTGGTGGTTTTCCACTCTGAACCAGAATTGGTGATTCGGTTTGGCGAGCGATTAAAGCCGCTGCAAGCAGCTTATCGTGTGATGAAGAGTCCAGTTGGCGGCATAACCAACATTGCTGATGCTTTGAAGCTCGGACTAGCAGTAATTCAGCGCTCGGGTCGTAAAGAAACACATGCGGTGTTAATAACTGATGGAGAACGGACTGCTGGTGTGGACCCACGAGACCTGGCCAGCAGATTCAGGAAATTGCACGTGGCTCTGGTTGGCAAGCGTAATCTGGAATGGGGCAAGGAAATAGCCTGTCTTGGAAATGGCTACTTTAACCATATAGATGATCCTGACCGGGTTCCTAGCGCCGTGCTATTACTAATGCAACAGATATTGAGGACATAATTTTCTCAAAACTTAAAAATCCTAGAAAAGACTGGAGTCCCGGAGCTCAAGGGAGGTTACAAGATGGAACTGAACGATCTTAGGCAACATTTGAAAAAAATCGTTGGCGAAAAGTATGTGCTTTCTTCAGATGTAGACCTGATGCTCTATGGATACGACGCTTATCTCGAAACGCGAAAACCAGATGTAGTTGTGATTCCTGAAAATACTGAGCAGGTGAGTCAGGTTGTCAAATTGGCCTACAAAGAAGGGATCCCCGTTACAGCCCGAGGTTCCGCAACAAGTCTCAGTGGTGGTCCAGTGCCTCTAAAAGGAGGCATTGTCATTCATTTTTCACGAATGAACCGTATTCTGGAAATCGACACGCAGAATAAAAGGGCGCGAGTTCAACCTGGGGTTATCACTCTGGACTTACAAACAGCGGTTGCAAAAGTGGGGCTCCAATACGCTCCGGACCCCGCTAGTCAGAAAACATCGACACTAGGTGGCAACATAGGGGAAAACTCTGGTGGGCCTCATTGCTTGAAGTACGGGGTCACGACCAATCATGTAGTGGGCCTCAAGGTGGTTCTTTGTGGCGGGGACGTAATAGATGTCGGAGGCAAAGCCCCTGAAAAGCCCGGCTATGATTTGACAGGACTGATTGTAGGATCTGAAGGAACCCTTGGAATGGTAACCGAAATAATAGTTCGTTTGATAGAACAGCCTGAAGCTGTCAAAACGTTGCTTGGCATTTACGACAGTTTAGAAGATGCGAGTAACACCGTGTCCGCGATTATTGCAGAAGGCATAGTGCCAGCAACTCTGGAGATGATGGACAGGCTAGTCATCAAAGCGGTTGAAGAATCTGTTCATGCTGGGTACCCACAAGACGCCGAGGCGGTGTTAATCATTGAACTCGATGGGCTCAAGGATGGCATGGAAAGAATAGCGGGCCGGATAACAGAAATATGCAGGGCCAACTCCGTTCGTGAGGTCAAGGTTGCCAAAAACGAGGCGGAACGAAACATTCTCTGGCTAGGCCGAAGGGGAGCGTTCGGAGCTGTATCAAGACTTAGGCCCAATTACATGGTTTGTGATGGGACTGTTCCTCGCACAAAACTTCCCGAAGTACTAAAAAGGGTTATGGAGATCGGACTGGAATATAACCTGGCTATAGGGAATGTGTTTCATGCCGGGGACGGGAATCTCCATCCCCTGATTTTATTTGATTGTCGAGATGAAGAAGAAACAGCCCGGGTTAAAGAAGCTGCTTCTAAAATCCTCAAATTATGTGTCGACGTCGGTGGTACTATAAGCGGAGAACACGGGATCGGGCTGGAAAAACTTCATGAAATGTCGTTTGTCTTTTCTCCGGATGATATCGCTGCCATGTGGAAGTTCAAAAATGCTTTTGATCCGGTCGGTCAATTTAATCCCGGCAAGGTCCTGCCTCAACTCGTATCGTGATATCAGGAAAGGGATTACGTTATGGACACAAATTTACTGAGTGGGATATTAGGTCCACAAATGGTTTTCAACGATTCAGAGAATCTGACCAAATTCGCGGTGGATGGTGTCCCACCGAAAGCCGTGGTTTACCCTACAAATTTGAGTCAGACGGCTGAAATAATTAAGCTGGCCAATAAGGAAAAGTGGACAGTAACTCCTTGCGGTAGCTGCTCAAAAATGAGTATCGGGAATGTTCCTGAGCGTATTGACCTAATATTGAACACAAGTCGTCTCGACAAGATAATCGATATCGATGTAGCTAATCTTACGGTTACAGCCCAAGCTGGTGTCAAACTTGGTGACCTGCAGGACCTCCTCGGAGGAACTGAGAACAGATGCTATTTCCCTCTGGAAGGGGACATTAAGGCCCAAGCTGATTACATGTGCTCCAGCAGAGAATACAAAGGCGTTTTTTTACCACTTGACCCGCCCTTCCCTGACCAGGCTACTCTTGGAGGGATCGTTGCTACAAATTCTTCGGGCCCAAAGAGACTGCGCTATGGTCTTCCCCGTGATCTTGTGCTTGGTGTCAGGTACGTAACCCCTACGGGACATATCGTTGGAATGGGCGGCAAGACAGTCAAGAATGTGAGCGGATATGATGTTTCCAAGATCATGATTGGATCTTTCGGTACGCTCGGAATCATCGGAGATATTACATTTCGGCTTTTGCCGCTCCCTGAGGAAAGTGTAACATTGCTTGGATCATTTTCGAACCTTTCAGACGCAGTTTGTTTTTCAGGGAGGGTTCTGGACTCCAAGCTGTTACCAACATCCCTGGAAATCCTCAACTATTATGGCTACCAACTCTCAGAATTTGCGGATCTAAAAGTGTCTTCCCAAGGCTGGTGTGTTGCGATAGGACTGGAAGGTTTTAATGAGGAAGTCGCAAGGGAACTTATAGACCTTAAGGAGATGGCGCGCCTCGACAAGGTTGTTGATTTGTGTGAACTGGATCGTGAAAAAGGGTCCATTTTCTGGAAAAACCTGGCCAATTGCGCCATAAGCTCTTCGCTCCAGGGTAAATCAGTGACCAAATTCAAAGCTGGTTTCCTGATTTCTCGTTATGCTGAAGTCCTGGAGGCCTGGACGGAGCTGCTTTCTGACACGCAAGGCGCTTTGATCGCATCAGCCGGGTCAGGAACAGCTTACGCTTACTTTTTTGGAACACAACCTTCGAATGGTACCAAATTGGCCGAATTAAGCACATCATTTAGAAACGTTGTTCAAAAGCATGAGGGAAGCATGATAGTCGAATTAGCCCCTGCAGAGCTGAAGCAGGAGCTTGACTTGTGGGGCAAACCTGGCAGGGACTTTGCGATCATGAAAAGGATAAAGGACAGTGTTGATCCTTTGAATGTATTGAACCCCGGCCGATTTCTTGGAGGAATTTAAGCCATGAACATCGTCCAATTAAAGAAATTACAATATGAAGAAGTCGCCAAATGTACTCGATGTGGGTTTTGCCTACCCAATTGTCCCACTTACGCTGTACTGAGAACTGAAGCCTACACTCCCAGGGGTCGTAACGCAATTACCCGCGCCGTTATCGAGGGACGTCTGGAACTTTCTTCTGAGTTGGCGGATTCAATTTTCACGTGCCTTGGTTGCGGGGCCTGTACTAAGGCTTGTTTCCCCGCTGTAAACACAAAAGATTCTGTTTTTTCCGACAGAGCATGCCTTACAGAAATCAACGCACACCCCAAAATTTTTGAAAAACTCTCTGAGGCCTTAAATGAATACCACAATATCTCGGAAGATGACAACGAAGAGCGAGCCGAATGGCGGGAGTACATGAAGGATATCCCCGATGAACTCTTTGAAAAAGATCGGGCAGAGATAGTCTATTTTGTAGGATGTGTGGCCTCATTTTTCCCAATGGCGCAAAAAATCCCAGCTGATTTTGCAACCATAATGCACAAGGCAGATCTGGATTTCACAATTTTAGGTGGTGAGGAATGGTGTTGCGGTTTTCCTCTCATAGGAGCCGGTATGCCCGACAAAGTCGCAGAGCTGAGGGACCATAACCTGGAGAAACTCAGGAACGTGGGGGCAAAAAAGGCCGTCTTTTCGTGCCCGTCGTGTTTACACACGTGGAAACATTTTTATGATTCGGATATCGAACTGCTCCACGCGAGCCAGTTGCTTGGTGATTTGGTCAAGACCAAAAAGCTTGACCTAAAGCCACTTCACCTAAAAGTTACGTACCATGATCCCTGTGACCTGGGTAGGAACAGTGGTGTTTTTGAAGAACCACGGGAAGTAATAAGATCAATCCCGGGGATTGAATTTGTTGAACTCCCAAATAACCGAAATCTGAGCGTCTGTTGCGGTGGTGGAGGCAACGTTGAAATGGTAGCCCCAGATCTATCAGCAGCCATAGCTA
>JBMFSZ010000100.1:0-5097 GCA_049967315.1 Desulfomonilaceae bacterium | reverse complement strand
TCCTCATGTCAGCAATGTCTACGAACTATAGTAACCAACGCTCGCAGGCAGAATATTGAGCTCAATGCTATGGATCTGACGCAGCTCGTGATGAAGTCTCTGTCGCAATAATTTGAAGGGGGCGACTTATGATAGCAAGTTTTTCAATATATCCCGTCGGTGAAGGGACCAGTCTCAGCCGTTTCGTGAAGAAAGGCATAGCGGTCATTAAGGAGTCCGGTTATACCTATGAGGTCGGCCCAATGTCGACTTCCGTAGAAGCCCCTGATCTTGATAGTCTTTTTGAACTGATTAAAAAGGTCCATGCGGCTCATTTGGCTGAAGGAGCCAAGAGAATAATTATTGATCTGAAGGTGGACGATCGTCGTGACAAACAAGCGACCATGGTATCGAAGAAGTCTGCCGTGATTTGACGTTTCCATTTTTTACATGATTGCCTCAGAAGACTCTAGGAGCCTGCGATGAAATACTTAATGAACTATGGTCGCAAGGGCTTGAATATCGTTACACCGGACCACTGGAATGTTACTGCCATCCATAAAAGGACTATGCCAGTACTCCCAGACCCAGATGCCGAGATAGCAAAGGCCCTGAATCAGCCTGTAGGATCAAAGACTCTTTTCGAAGAAGCTAAAAATTGCGCCTCAGCCTGCATTTTAATTTGCGATGTCACGCGTCCAGTCCCAAACGGGCTGATTCTTCAGCCGGTTATAAAGGAATTGTTGGCAGCCGGGCTCAAGGCTGACCACATTAAAGTAATTGTCGCTACTGGCTTACACCGACCCAATGAAGGAGACGAATTGCGTCACGTCCTAGGCGACGACTGGGTCCCTAATACAGTAGCAGTGTCAAATCATTTTGCTCGAAATGATGAAGATCACGTGAATTTGGGATCAACTTCCAAGGGAACTCCAGTCAAATTGGATAGGCGATTTGTAGAGGCAGACCTACGCCTGGTAGTCGGGCTCGTAGAACCTCATTTCATGGCCGGTTATTCAGGCGGCAGAAAGGTAATTGTACCGGGAGTAGCTCATCATGACACAATTACCCGGCTGCACACGGCTACCTTCCTCGAATCACCTTACGCTGCAAACTGCGTTCTCGATAAGAACCCACTTCACGAAGA
The DNA here is from genome assembly GCA_049967315.1 of Desulfomonilaceae bacterium. Taxonomy (GTDB): domain Bacteria; phylum Desulfobacterota; class Desulfomonilia; order Desulfomonilales; family Desulfomonilaceae; genus CAJBEZ01. Next base: position 3,971 of record JBMFSZ010000100.1, on the reverse strand, counting down.
ACAACTCGAAATAGTAGACATGATCGGAGGAGCATTAGCCGTAAACGTAGTCATCGATGAATTTAGAAGACCATGCTTTCTAAATTTTGGCGAAATCACGTCGAGTCACATGGCCGCAGTGAATTTCATGAGTGAATTTGCTGTGATAAATTTCAATCGCCGTTTCTCAACTGTCATAACCAGTTCAGCCGGGTACCCCTTGGACAAGACCTACTATCAGACTGTTAAGGGTATGGTTGGTGGCATGGAAATCCTCGAGCCGGGAGGAGACCTTTTTATAGTTTCTGAATGTTCCGAGGGTATGGGATCCCCTGAATATGTGGAAGCTCAAAAGAGACTGTGCACACTTGGCCCTGATAAATTCCTGGCTGAATTATGGCCTAAAAAGATGGCGGCTATCGATGAATGGCAGACTGAAATGCAGCTCAAGCCAATGCGAATTGGAAGTATCACCCTGTATACTCAGGGACTCTCGGAGCATGATTTACAATTAACAGGGATAGAGACTTTGGTCGATTTTGACCTTTTTCAGGAAGCTATCCGGAAAAGTGTCGAGCGCTCCACGGATAAGTGCGTTGCTATTATCCCGGAAGGGCCTTACGTGGCGCCTTTCTACGTGAAAGGCTAACAAGAGGACTTTTGAGAATCTGGAATTTTCTGAAATGCAGCATTGTAAATCGTCAGGAATCCATGACGACGAATAATTTATAAAGGGCCAATATGTGTTTTTTGGGAAAATGCCTGTGCTCTAAGTTCAGGGTAATTTTAGGGAAAATTCTTTTGTCATGTTCACGTTTAGGTATATGCAGAAATTTATCAAGTCCTCACTCAAATGGCCATCTAACCAGCAAGGTGTTAGTTTATGGGGTTGTTCTGGCCATGTTGGCGCCTGTACTTTGCTGTGCAAATTCCCGGGCTTCAGAAACCTGGTTTATAGATTTGATCAAATACCATATTTCTGCCCACGGGCAGCTTTCCTGTCAGGATTGCCACGCGGACAAGTTAGCAAAGCAGGATCATCCCAACGCATCTGATGTCTCTAAAAATGTCCAGCATTTTTTCCACTCCGATCTATGTTTCAACTGCCACGACGGAGATGAAATTAAATCCGCTTTGGCAAAGGGTTTTCATGGCGGAAAGCCTGTTAAAAAGGGCTATAACTATGACAATTGCATTGCTTGCCATGATCCACATTATCAACCAGGATTAAAGAAAAAATTATCCTCAAGTCTGGGAACAGCATTAAAAAACCAGAAACTGTGTTCAAGTTGCCATCCTAAAAAGGACTCTCTACCTGTCATGACGGCCGATGACTTGAAGTGCCTGCAATGCCACGAGAAGCCTGGACTGGCATATACAAAAACAGCATTAAACGTTAACCATCTTTGTCTTACATGCCACGGATCAAACGGTTCCCACTCCAAGTCGACTACGGTTCTTCGGATTGATAAAACAAAGCACTGTTCGAAGGGACACCAAAGTCTGACATGCCTTTCCTGTCATTCAGACGCAGCCGCGTTTCCGCATAATCAGCAAATGGCGGTACAGTGTACTCGCTGCCATACTCCTCATGATGAAGCCATCCTCCACGACGCGCATTCCAGAGTCTCATGTAAGGATTGCCATCTGTCTGGAGTTAAATTGAGTCTGGATCCCGTCAGTAAAAAGATAGTGTGGCACAAAATTGAAAGACCTTCCGACGTTAGTCCGATTAATGTGATCATGCCCTCTGCGGGGACTACTTCCTGCTCACGCTGCCATACGAGAGGAAACCAGCTTGGGGCCCCCGCCATGGTCCCGCCTGCCAAAGGGATAATTTGCATGCCGTGCCATACGGCTACATTTACCATTACTGATCCTGTAACCTTAATAGCTCTCCTAGGTTTTGCTATTGGGATATTCCTGGTAGCGTCAGTATGGTTCTCGGCAAGGACTCAACCCAAAATTGATAAAAGGTCCTCTAATGGCCACATCCCTAGATCGCCATTATTTGCCAGAGTTTTGGCTGGAGCGAGAGGGCTATTGCTGGACGGCCTGCTTCAACGAAGACTCTTTCGTCGTTCACACTTTCGTTGGTTTGTTCATTCGCTAATATTCTGGCCTTTTATAATACGATTTAGCTGGGGCCTGGTTGGCTTGTTGGGTTCCCTGTTTTGGCCAAGCAATCCGTACATCTGGAAAATGCTCGATAAAAATAACCCGGTTACTGCCATTCTGTTCGATGTTACCGGTTTATCAATCCTTGTGGGAATAGCGCTTGCCATATCTGTTAAACGGCGAAACAACGGTAGTAGCGACATTTCAAGGTTGCCAGAGCGTGATTGGCTGGCTATGGTTCTGCTGGGGTTAATTGTTGTAACCGGGTTTGTCGTTGAAGGAGCGCGTATTGCTTTGACTGGCGCAGCGAACTTCAATCATTTCGCATTTTTCGGAATCATTTTCAGTTATCTCTGGGCTGGAGTTAGCAATCTGAGTCAGATTTACGGGTACCTGTGGTACCTGCATGCGGCGCTGACCGCGCTTTTCGTAATTTATCTGCCGTTCAGCAGGATGCTACACATTATAATCGCCCCGATGGTCGCGGCGTGGAATTCGATTGAGGCCACGCATTCGGGCCATTTCTAGCATTTACTGAGAGGAATCAAATAGTTGATTAGACGTTTGATTTAATGCTTGAAAACAGGAACTCCACAAGCGATTGAAGAATTTTGGCGGGTTCCAGAAAAAAACGGAGCCTGAGTAAGAATGATCAAAATTCCGTATTAAAAAATGTTTTTAACCATAGAGGCTATGGAGGTATCAGGAAATGGACATTCAAGGCTATAACTTACCGGACGAACTTTACTATGAAGAGAATCAATTCTGGGTACGCCCCGAACAGGATATCTTAATCATGGGAATGACCGATTTCGCTCAACAGATGGCTGGGCAAATTGTTTTTGTTCAACTCCCTGAGCCCGGTAAGAATTTAACGGCCAAGAAAAAATTCGCCAAAATTGAGTCCGGGAAATGGGTGGGCAAGGTGTTCGCTCCGGTCAATGGTGTCTTGACAGAATCCAATCAAGCCCTGGACACAAATCCGGGTCTTATCAACCAGGATTGCTACGGCGCTGGTTGGATGTATAAAATTAAACCCAATGATATGGCGGACATCAAGCAACTAATATATGGCCAGGAAGCAGTTACCGAATGGATGCTGGCCAGCATAGAGAAGTATAAGAGGTAGAGCTTGTCGATCAGCGATTACAGCTTTCGTAGGATGTTAGAGTTGGAGGCCTGTACAAGCTGCAGGATCTGTGCTGAGGTGTGCCCTGCCGTTAAGGCCACTGGTAATGGAAGCCTTTCCGGACTGTATCGGCTTACCCAACTGAGACGGATCCAGAGATCGCGTACCGTTTTGTGGCGGCGACTTTTTGGCATCAAAGATTTCGGCCCGTCGGAATGGAAAGAATTTAGCCAAACCGTTTTCAAATGTACCTTGTGTGGGGCGTGTCAGGAGGTTTGTCCTTCGGGTATTCATTTAAAGGAACTTTGGATCGAGACGCGGCAAGACCTCAATCATTCGAACTACTATCCCGAAAAAATCGACATGATTCGGGAAAATCTTGACGAAAGCCACAATGTTTTTGGAGAGGACAACGAGGAACGGGCAGACTGGGTTGAAGAATGTCAGGAAGAGCCTGAAGACAAGTTTTGTAAAGACAAGGCGGATATAGTCTATTTTACAGGGTGTGTTTCCTCTTTTTATCCTCTGGCTCAACAAATCCCTGTAGCTCTAGCAGAAATTTTCCAGCAGGCAAATGTGGATTTCACATTGCTGGGAGAAGACGAATGGTGCTGTGGCTTCCCCCTGCTCGGGGCAGGACTGGACGAACTCGCCGACAATTTCATAGATCACAATATAAGTTCAGTGAACCAGAAAGGCGCGGGTACTGTTGTTTTTTCCTGTCCCTCCTGCTACCGCATGTGGC
>JBMFSZ010000099.1:7830-9984 GCA_049967315.1 Desulfomonilaceae bacterium | reverse complement strand
AGGGTCATCTACTGGAAGTGAACCAGACATGGCTCGACACTTTGGGATACTCCAGGGATGAAGTTATTGGCAGATGGTTTGGGGATTTTCTCGCTCCAGGTTTTCAGGAACATTTCGAGGTCAATTTTTCTCGATTCAAATCAGCCGGAGAGATTCGGGATGTTGAATTCGACATGATCAGGAAAAATGGAACCAGAATTAACATGGGACTTGCTGGAAAGGTTGGGAATGATCAGACTCCTGGTTTCAAAAAAACCTATTGCCTCCTGGAGGACATTACAAAGCGAAAGAGTGCAGAACAAAATTTAAAAACAACCGTAAGTCGTTTCTATCGGATCCTTTCAAATCTCTATGCCGGAGTACTGCTTGTAAACAACGATGGTGTTGTGGAATATGCCAACCAGGCTTTTTGCAATTTATTTGATATAAGCGATCCCCCTGCCAAACTCCGGGGATTGAAGGCGCCCGACATGATCGGGAAGATTAGGGCTGTCTTTGCCGACCTGGACGATGTTGTAGCCCGGATCAAACGAATAGTCGCTGAGAATCGACCTGTTAAATCGGAAGAAGTCTCTGTATTAGGCGGCAGAACATATTTGAGAGATTTTATTCCGATAGAATTTGATGGAAAGAGCTACGGTCGTATCTGGCATTACAGGGACATTACTTCCTGGAAACGTTCAGAGCAGGCGTTTGTTGAATCGTACAAAAAACAGACATTGATGTTGGAAAGCATTAGTGACGCCTTTATTTCTCTCGATCACGACATGGTTGTCACGTATTTCAACAAGGCGGCCGAAAAATTTTCGGGTAAAAACAAAGATGAAGTTCTTGGACGCCAGCTTTTCGAAGTCTTTCCGGAAGCAAGGGATGGTATATTCGAAGATCATTACAATCGCGCCTTGACAGAGAAACTTCCGGTCTCTTTTGAGGCCTATTTTGCATTCACTCCGTCCGAGGACTGGTATCAGGTGCGAATATTTCCACAGCAGGAAGGCGCATCGGTCTATTTTCAGGTCATAACAGATCGCAAACGGCTGGAGACCGAACTAAAGCACAGCCAGGAGACGCTAAAACTCTTCATAGATTCTGCTCCAGTCGCGATTGCCATGTTTGATAAGGATATGCGTTATTTAGCCGTCAGCAGTCGGTGGCTTCAGGATTATGGTTTAACCAAGATGAATATTTTGGGGAAATCACATTACGACGTTTTCCCGCGTGTCCCCGATCAACGGAAGCAGATCTATAGCCGGGCGCTAAATGGTGAAATAGTCGAGATTGACCGGGATGGTCTCGAATCCATGGATGGCTCCACGAAATGGCTTCGCTGGAAGATTCAGCCTTGGCATACGTACGCTAACAAAATTGGTGGAATAGTTGTTTTCACAGAGGATGTAACCAACAGAAAAATGGCTGAAGACGGCATTCTGAAAGCCAAGGCGGAACTGGAGTCAAAAGTCATCGAGCGAACCAGTGATTTGCAGGCAGCCTATGAGCAATTGAACAGAGAACTAATTGGGAGAAAGAAAATCGAGCAGTCTTTAGCGGAAAGCAATCAGTTTCTGCGTCAGACAGAGAAAATGGCCAAAATAGGTGGCTGGAAAGCTAACCCCTTCACTGACCAACTCGAATTGACAGAAGGTCTTTACGACATTTTAGGATTTCCTCCTGATTTAAAACCGGGCTTAGGGGAAGCTTTAATGTTTGCCGATCCTCAATACAGGGGTATGATCAAGGAAGCTTTGATCAAATCAATTGAACACGGGGAACCTTTCAAACTCGAAGTGCAAGCTACTACTGTAGCGGGAAAACGTCTTTGGGTGGAAGTCATAGGCTTGAATGGACTCGAAAACCCGGACGTTCCGCAAATCCTTGGAATAGCCCAGGATGTCACAGAACGAAAGCGGGCTGAGCAAGCGCTCAGAGACAGCGAAAACAGGTACCAGGCATTATTTCAGTCACTTAAAGATTTGATAAATTCACATCCCGATATGCCTCTGAAATCGGGTCAATCTATTCCGCCACGTTTACTACCAGATGTCTCGAAAAACCTCGAGATGAATTACATAGAAGCAGCCCTTAGAAAGACCAGGGGTAAGGTTCAGCCGGCTGCCAAGTTGTTAGGCATATCCCGTTTCGCCCTGATGCGTCTAA
>JBMFSZ010000099.1:0-7820 GCA_049967315.1 Desulfomonilaceae bacterium | reverse complement strand
TGCCAAAATGGGTATCAATTGCAAGAACTATAAGTAATTTAAGGACCTTGATATTTTATAAACAACGGTCCCGTGTGCCGTGTTGACGAATTGACCTTCCCAGGATATGGGGAAAATTCACGATCTTGCCAGGAATTGGGGGTAGGTAAGGTGGCCTGGATCGGACCAGGATTGTGACAGGTTACGACCGTTACCCAAAGCGATGTCTGAGCTGGCGTCTATCCGAAGTCCCTGAAATTGACTGTGGTTCAGTAAAGACTGTATAGCAATTAACATGACAGGTTCGGCAATTATGGAACCCCCCACACTGGATTCAAATTTGATCGTATGGAAAAGTTATAAGGTTTTTCAACTGAATCATTTATGAAAAACGTTCAACCTATCAACAATTGTTGATAAATTGGCCATGTTTAAAATAGTCTGTTCTGGTACGGGCAAACTGGATTAGCGCCTATTCTAGTGCCTGATATCATTAATTATATCTTTTTGGCCTAAGTTCTCGGCATGTGTGTAAAAGATCGCAGAAGTACTAACGTAAATCCGTTTACTAGGTTCTTGGCTTAAAAGTTATCAACAGTGTTTGTGCGTTGCTTGCACCCCAAGATCTTATGAATTGCATTGTAATATTCTACGGACAAATTTCGGAAACTTTAAAAAATCAGTATTTGTGTAACAATGGGATTAAGCGGCAGTCTGCATGGCAGGTCGATATCCCATTGTTATTAAATTATTTTTTATCTGTTCCACTTTAGCTTGCTTTACTGTACCGACTTTGACTATTAGTTGATTTCTATTTTGATCTCAAGACTCAAGTATTCACTTTACTTCATCAGTATGATCATTGTGGAACCAGTCATAATTTATACCGCCTGATTTACAATTTCTCTGAATAAGCCTAAATAATTGGCCCTGCGCCTACAAGCAGCCAGTCAATACAAAAGATGTCATTTTTCTGGCATTTTGTATCTCGCGCCTGCTTCAACAATTCTACGTCCCTGCGCTGACGTTTTTTTCGGGTTTTTTCCATGGCACAGTCTCCTTTTCGCTTCAAATAACTGATCCAAACTGCTAAACATAAGATGCCGCTCATTGATTTTGGATTCAAGGTTTCTAGACTTTACAGGTCCAACTCAACTCACATGGTTTCCTGAGTTCCTATGGCTCTGCATACTGTCAACGGGTTGTTTAAGGTAGTTGGCGCCGAGAGAGGGTTACATTTCATACTTGTGGTCAAGAGGTTCACGCCATTTTCCCATAATATTGCTTCCATGGTGTCATGATTCAAAGGGAGTTCCTGAATCTTGCGGACCTGTTCCGATATTGAACGAATCCCTGGCCAGTCGCTTCCAAATATGAAACGGTCACGAAACTTCTCGAGATAGGGAAAGACTTGCGGGAGCTGGATAGGCGGAATACCTGATATGTCAACGTAAACATTTTTATGCCTACGGAGCATCCATTCCGCTTCGGCGTACCAAAAGGGACGCCCGCCATGGCACATGATTATTTTTAAACGTGGGAAATCATCTGCAACATCATCCAGTAGAAGAGGGTGACCGAATCTTACCCTAGATCCCTTGAATATTGAGGTTCCGGTGTGGAACATAACGGGGACATCAAAGGCGCATGCTACGTCATAGACTGGGTATAGCCTTGGGTCTGCTGGATAGATGTGAACATAGGAAGGCAAAAGCTTGAGTCCTCGGCAGCCCAGGGTGGTAACACATTGTTCGGCCTGAACAGCAGGCTGGGCGCAATTGTTAAAGGAAATTGAACCGAAAGGAATGAGGGTATCCGTTCCCCAACATAAAGCCGCTGTGAATTCATTTGTGACTACACCAGTCGTCTTGGGCGCATATTCTGAAAGGACCACAGCCGCATCAACAGATTGTGATTTCAGGTATTCGATAACTGCCTGAGGAGAAGTCTTTTCTGACATGTTTTCGGTATACTCGGGATTCACCTCGGCAAAATATGACATGACCCACGGGTTCCACTGATGTCTGGTGGCAACATGTGTGTGAAAATCCAATAGCGGCATGACTTGAATTCCAATATGAGACCAGCTTCTGGAAACTCACGAATGGATGGGAAAATTTGAGGCGCCTAATCACGAGGTGGCAGCCTCAAGAGTGGATTGATGTTAGCCGAGTTTTCTTCAATTGCAGTGGTTTCGTGAATAAGATCCACCGCTGAAAACAACTATCGCGTACGTTACTGGCATTTGGCGTCGCTTCGATAGCCAGGGGTGTAAGTAGCGTAAAGCTCGTGGTGCGGCGATTTTCTCGCCAGAGGTTCGCCAGCCATCATGGCACGGTGCTACCAATATGTACTAATATATGTCAACCTAGACATATATTAGTACTATCTATGTTCTGTTGTCAACACAGAAAAGATCCTGAAGTATGAGTTACACTTTAAGGAGTGGGAAGGTAGGGCAAGGAAAGTAAAGTAGTCGGCCAATCTGAGATCGGTCCCGAAACTGTGATCAGTCATCGGGGCCGACCATCAATTCCATTTCGCTGGGGGGACAACCTCGTAGGTATTAGCATTGGCACGTCCCTCTGATAGCGTAAATAACAATCGCCAAATTGAGAAACAAGGTCCCGTTCCTCAAGAAAGATCCCCACTATTATCCAAACAGTCCAAAGAACATTAAAAAGTAGTCGGTCAATTGTAACGTCCGGGCATGACCAAATCATAACGATACAGAAAAAATACAGAGGATGTCTTATCCACCGGTAGGGACCTCGAATGACCAAACGAGGCGGTTTGATAGTCCTACCCTGGATGCTTTTTCGCAATTGCTCAAGGCCGAAGGTATCAAGTGAACCTATCGAAGAGGCGCCCCAAAGGAAACCCAAAAAGGACAAGCCGAATATCAGCCTGAGTAGCCATCTGGCTCCACCGTGCGCAGAGACTACTGTTACGCCTGATTTCTGCCAGAGGGCAACGGTGGCTATTAATAGAAAACTAGAGGCTAGAGAAAACACGATGCCTCCATATTTCTCGGCAATTAATTGGGTTGACCATCTTTTAAAGGATTTCCTAACCATGCCGCTATGCTGGACAAAGAACGCTATCGAGAGCAGCGAGTCCAGCGTTAGCGCCCCGCTTTCGTCCATATTAAGCCCCACCAGATCTAGGGATCCTTTGAAAATGAAAACGAACATAGCAAGCAGGGACAAAGTCCCTAGCGCTTGGGTAATCACCATCAACAAAAGATCTCGTGTGAGGTAATGCAAATCACCTTCTCCGTGGTCTAACTCTGCCTAATAAGCTCGTCGGATTAATCTAGTTAAAACAAATGACTCAAATGATAATAACAAGTTTAGCGGTTAAAGGTATTGTAAAAATTATCAACCGAATAACATCATTTATGATCTTAAAGATCTTTTCACGGTTTCGTTGAGATTAATGATCATTTATATAGTTTTGCTAAAAATAAAAACATGTGACATTTTGATGGAAAACATAGGAACTAGTTTCACTCCGCTTTCAGGAGAGCCAGTAAACCGGGGCCAAAAGGAAGTTGATCCAAACGGCCAGCAGCCCTCCGAAATTCCAGTTGGACAGGAAAAACATTCACCCAATTCGTGGGTGAGATTAAAAAGACCGTCCCAATGTATTAGAAATAGCCTCCCCTTGATACCGCGAATATTTGTCGAATCGGCAAGGGAGACGAGCTTTACCAGTTGTCCCAGGCCAGTGAGTGTCATATTCTGTACGACATGCGACCCCATAGTAATCTACACATGAACCAAATTATACAGGTACACGACCTCGTAAAAAATTTCGGAAACTTTTGTGCAGTCAGCCATGTCTCATTCGACGTTTCGGAAGGAGGGATCTTTGGCTTTCTGGGGCCCAACGGAGCAGGGAAAACCACAATCATAAAAATGCTCACCACTATTCTCAAACCTACCAGCGGCTCAATTCGAGTGGATGGCTATGATACGGTCAAAGAGCAGCATCAGGTCAGAAGCCGTATCGGAATAGTGTTCCAGGATCCCAGTCTGGATGGTGACATGACTGCTTTGGAAAACCTTCAGCTTCACGGGATATTGTATGGGCTATCATCTGAAGCTAGAAAAACAGGTATAGAAAAACTCCTTCGACTCGTTCAGCTTTGGGAGCGCAGGAAAGACTTCGTAAGGAATTTTTCAGGCGGAATGAAACGAAGGCTGGAAATAGCTCGTGCTCTCTTACATGAACCCAAGGTTGTTTTTCTTGATGAACCCACGCTGGGGCTTGATCCACAAACCAGGAATCATATCTGGAACTATATTAGGGCGTTGAACAGCGAGAAAAATATCACCGTATTTTTTACCACTCATTATATGGAAGAAGCTGATCGGGTCGCGAATGAAATTGCAATCATGGATCAGGGTAAAATCATCGCTCAAGGCGCTCCATCTGATCTTAAAGATTTGACTCAGACAAGGTCCCTGGAAGACGCTTTCATAACGTTAACCGGCTATGCCATACGTCCAGAGGAAGCTTCTGCATTTGATCGAATGAGGACAATCGGCAAAATATGGGGGCGGAGATGAAAGTGGTCTATATTCTTTGCCTCAGGCAGTTGAGAAGATACTTCAGGGCTCGATCACGAATCATCGGTTCACTTGGACAGCCACTTCTATTCCTGTTGGCAGTAGGTTTTGGTTTTGGTCCAACTTTTCAAAAAGCCGGTGGAGGGGATTACATCCAATTCCTGGCCCCTGGCATCATTCTTATGGGCATATTGTTTACAGCGGTATTTTCGGGGATCGAAATTATTTGGGACAGACAGTTTGGTTTTTTAAAGGAGACTCTTGTTGCGCCAGTTTCCCGACTTCAGATTGTGTTAGGTCGAACATTGGGAGGAGCTGTGGTAGCAATGATTCAAGGCTTCATAGTCATGGCGATTTGTCTCGTCGCTGGATTCCACATTGACAACCCTGCGTTTTTCCCGATCGCTTTATTCTTCATGTTTCTTTGCGCGGTAATGTTTACAACCCTGGGTACGGCCATCGGGTCTGTGCTCGAGGACATGCAGGCGTTTCCCCTCATTATGAACTTCATGGTACTGCCACTGTTTTTTTTCTCTGGAGCGCTTTTCCCGCTTAAAAATGTGCCCAGAGCTCTAGAGATAGCCGTTCTCCTCGATCCGTTGACCTACGGAGTCGATGGTCTCAGGGGATCGCTAACTGGTGTGTCACAGTTTGGTTTTGGGATGGATTTCTATATATTGGGAATCCTTACGATAATCTTACTAGGGGTTGGCAGCTACCTCTTTTCTCGGATACAGCTTTGATTCCGTTGCAGGTTCATCGACTTCCATCCTTTAAACACATTTGCCAAATCAGGCAGAAACATTATACTTGGATTGTAATTACTTTAATGGTTCCACTTTTGGTTTCGAAACTTTTTAAGCTACACAAATAGGAGCGCTAGCCATGAAAAGTTCAAATCATGTTATTTTCATAGTGGTTATCTTAACATTCGCCTTGCTGTCGAATTTTGGGTTTTTGAGGGCTCCAGCCGTTTCAGGAGAAACTCCCGAACAAAAACGCACCGAGTGCATTCAAGAGTGTCAAATGAGGTTCTGGCCCCCAGGGAACCTGTGGTTGGCGTACTATCGATGCATTGACAACTGCGAAAAGAAATTTTGGCACAAATGGCAGAAGGACATGAACGAAATGGAAAAAGAAGAAGAGTGATCTTTTTTTACAGTAATTGCGGCAACCCCATTCCAAAATCGGGGTTGCCGGCTTTTATTCTTAACGGGTGGGAAAGATTTTTTGAAATCAATCCTTTGCCAGCATGACGCTAGTAGCTTTAATCAAGACCTTGATTTCGTCCCCAACCTTGACATCCAGTTCTTTTACCGCTTCGACGGTAATGGTTGAAGTAATGGTGTTGCCACCACCGATATCGACCTTTACGACGGCTGCGACCATTCCTTCCTGAATTTTAACTACCTTACCTTTGATAACATTCCTTGTGCTCAGTTTCATGGATTTTTCTCCTTCGTAATAAAACATAGAGCTACCTGAACATAGTATTGTCAGGGATTCGACAGTGTCAAGGCGAATATCGTTTTACGCATTATTAACTTTCCTGAGAGTGCGTGAAAGAGATACGACCCGATGAGCCTTCAGCAACTGATAGGTTGGCATTGTTGGATTTTGCTCCATCCACCCCTCTCGAATGGTTACTCAGGTTATCGTTAACCCGGAAAATCCTTACTATTAAGCTGTTTCTTCTTCGGTGCAATGCGGGAATTGCGCTAGATAGATTTTAATAGTGACTATTCATATAAAAATTATTGTTGGGCTTTAGAGGCGTATGCTTGACGCATGAGGTATTGTTATGTGGCCGCTAATTCACTATCAAATTGTTTAGGGGGAGCGGTATTTTTTTCTTGACAATATTTCTGAATTTCCCTCATGTATAGGTCCTATATCACATATGATCATACAATTATGTATGTTGCCGGTTGGCTAGTATTCCTGATGATCGGAACCGCCATCGGTTTAATTCGTTCCGGATGCGCGCTTCAAGATGGCGCTTTCATCGCCGAAAAGAGCGGTCTGGACTTCTAGTGGGACAGGAGGAGTTATGAACAGATTTACGTGGGCAATAGTTGTGCTTGCGTGCCTACTGTTGGCTGTGAGCCAGGTGTTTGCCTGGGAAGTGAGCATTAACGGTGATTACATGTGGACCTACGAATACTTCGATCAATATGGTCACGCCGGGTTTTTTGGGGCGTATGATCAAGCCAGTTCTACAGCAAATGCCAGTACGGTTAAATTCAATGCAATGAACGGATTTGTAGGAATGCGAACCATTAATGGGATCCAATACGGCCTTGTCACTGGCACGGACGCTTCCATGCAGTGGTCCAGAATGGAGTTTGTCCCCAAAATTCAAGTCAATAAGGCCATAGAATTCAAGGCCATGTACCAAATCGGTAACTTGACCAGCCTCACAACAAACAATATCTACGGACTCTATGAGAACAGCACCAATTTGGGTGTTTACAACCCTATGGCTGCTGGTACATGGACCTACTGGTGGTTCACCGCGAATCTCCCGTGGGGGCACTTGAACGCAGGCAAGCGGCCACTTATCTGGGGAATGGGTGGGTTGTTCGATCAGCACAACGCCACAACTGAAGCCATCGGCCCGACTGTCTTCTACGGTCCAATCAGGGCGGCTTTTGTTGTTTATCCATGGCGAGGCCAGACATGGCAGAACTCAATGGCTGGCCAAGATGTCGTGAGCACCACGCTTGCAGCAGGCCCACAGTTAAATCCTGGGGCTATGTCTTACCGGATATTTGACAATGACCGTAAACGTAACCTGCACCCGGAAGCCTGGTTCATATATTCGAACGGGAATTACGAATTCGGTGTTTTGGGCGAATACATACCCACGCACAATGGTCCTGCGGGGGCAACCACCAATACCAACACGCTTACGGCACGGACATACGACCAAACCTACGTAGATGGTTCCGCTTATTTCAAATATAACAACGGAAAATTCTTTTTCAACAATGAACTAGCTTGGTACAGAGTCGACCGGCACGTTCAGCCTGCTCGAAATGACACAGACTATCCTGCTGTCGGTGGCGGGAGCAAATTTGCGCCGTACTATAATGAGGCATGGAAATATTACATGGATTTTGGACTCTTATCCGGCCCATCAAAGCTGACTTTTTTCTATTCATGGGTTCCAGGCCCTGACCGCAGGCACGGTATCTGGATCAACAAGCAATCCTGGGAGAACGTCGCAAATGGCTCAGTTTTCTCTACCACACAAATGTTCCGGCC
>JBMFSZ010000098.1:0-10087 GCA_049967315.1 Desulfomonilaceae bacterium | reverse complement strand
GAGATTGTCAACAAAATGAACCAACATGGCTTCTTTCGTTAGAGGGCGAATTGGAGCCCCGAATTCTGGTTCGCCATGGTGCGACAAAATAATGTGTTCAAGGTCAAGTAGCCACGATTTGTCTTCAATGCCCAATTCGAACGCTACTTCTGTCACCAGGTTTGCTCCCAAGGCTATATGGCCCAGTAATCTCCCCTCTACGGTTCTGGTTCTAGTTAATCCAGCCAATTCTCGCAACTTGCCGATGTCATGAAGAATTGCTCCGGCTATAGCCATGGAACGGTTTAATTTCGGCTCAACACCAAGGATTGCTATGACCTTTTTCGTAACTGACCATGTGTGCTCAATCAGACCACCACGGTATGCATGGTGAATCATCTTGGAAGCTGGGGCTATCTTGAATTGTTCTGAAGTTCGCTCAAGTATAGTCAGCAACAAAATAGACAACTCTGGTGGGTCCATGGTTTCCACCAAACCGGTCAATTCTGCAAAAAGGGATTCGATATCATATTCTGTCGATTTGAAGACGACTGAAATGTCAGGAACTTCCGACTCACACGCTGTCCTGATCTTTTCAACGATAAGCTGGCTTCTGTCGCGGTACATCTCCACTCGACCTTCAACTTTGACAATCGAGCCGACGTCGAAGTCGCTGCCCCATTGCTCTAGCGATTCAGGCCAAAGTTTTCCTGAAATCTCGGCGGTAGAATCTCCAAGCTTCAAATCAAGATAGTCCTGACCAGCCCGCGTTTTTCGCACGCTTTTTGCTCGTAATTCAAAAAATTGGAGAACTTGGTCTCCATCCTTAAAATCTTTTACGAGAATAGTTGAAGACATGACATCACATCACCGAAAATATAGAGTTATTCCAATTGAGTTAAGATGTTAGTTTTAAAAGAAATTACGTTTAGAGCAATAAAAGCGATTGGTTGTGACTCGTCCGATCGGGCATGGTAGGGAGGTCAATGACGAGTTGCCCTGGTTCTGACATTTGGTGTCATGAGAGAGGCTTCTTTCTTGTTTAGGGCATCTAGAGATTTTTCCATGAATTCCGGGATGTTAATATTTTTACCACCATGCAAGATTGCGTAGATTTCACCAAGAATTGGAGGATGAAAACCTCTTTGTGCCGCAATCCTTTGGGCAAATCTCGATGCTTCGAATCCCTCGACAGCAATCATCTTTTTCTTATATTGTTCCATCAAAGCCTTTGCAGGTCTGCCTTTGCCTTGCTTCTCATCCATCTGGGAAAGATCCCGTCCAAAGCTGGCCGATCGCCCGCCTCGGCACGTAGCCAAGAGATCTGCCATCCACACCTGACTCTCGGCGTCGAAAGTTTCAGGAGACGCCCCAATAAGGGCTCCGAAATCTCTTATCTCGGCTGTAACCAGCGTGGCGTATGTTGCCAGATAGTTCTCCGGGGCCATTTTTGACCCCTCCAGTATTCCATAACCTATGGCGTAAACATTCTTGAGAGCGGCTGCCAAGGTTGTGCCCGTTACATCGCCTGAATAAACCACACGGAATAACGGGGTCTCAACCAGTGGTTTGAGTCGTTCAAATGTCTCGTAATGGTCACACGCTATCTGGGTGACTCCAGCGCCACCGTGAACAATCTCATGCGCCAGGTTTGCCCCAGAAAGGGAAGAAATTCTCATCCTCTTGCCAATGCGTTCAAGCTCCTCTCGAACGGTCTGGCATGGTAGCAGGCCAGTTTCCGGAATAAAACCTTTTGTTGCTATTACCAGGTCACTACCTTCAGGCGCCAGCTCAAGGATTTTAGTCATAGTAGAATAAAAATATTTGCTCGGAGTGACCAGTAGTATCAGCGAGGTATCCCCAGTGGCTGCAATAAGATCTGATTCTGGACGTACAGACCTTGGAATCAAAATGTCTTTAAAGATATAAGGGTGTTTTCGTTCAACGGTGAGTTTCTCAATAATTTCTTCCCGGGAGTCATAAAGAATTACCGCATGCTCGCTAAGTTCACTCTTTTTGAGCAGGTTTCTGCCAATGTGCAGAGCAAGCGTATACCCCCAGGCGCCTGCGTTTACGACAGTGAGAGTATTACGTCCTCTGAGGGGGTAAATACGTCGATCTGCATGATAGGCGTAAAAATTCAGCAAAGACTCATTTCGTGGGGAGTAATTGCGTCTCCAAACCGACCACGAGATCGCTCTTCGGCTTGACAGGACTTTCAGGCCTAGCCGGAGCGCCTGCTCCGGATCGGAAGTTATTACAGGATGAAAAGGAGCAGCTTTCCTGTAGCGTGTTTTGAAAAACTCTGAAATGTTCTCGACTTCTTCGGTGATTTTTTCCTTTAACGCCTTAAGGTTGATTCTTTCAAAGCTCTGAAATGATCTGGCGACTAGCTGAGAAGGGTGAATGAGCTTGTTTCTGGCAATTTCTTCAATAGCCAAATGGGAAATCCTCTGGAGGGACAGAGAATTGTCATCTGCCAGTTCAAAGGGCTCACCCAAAGTAGCGCATACATCCCCAAATATACCTTCTATGCTCTTAATAGCTTTATGAGGAGACCCAAGCCCCAAAACAAACGGCATTAACATCGTCCTACGTTTTGGGAACATCGAGAGCACAGGGAAAAACCAGGGCGAGCTAAGGTAACGGTCTTCCGGAATGATGGAATAAGAAATCGAAACAGGAACGATCAGAGCCTTTCCGGTCGCTTTAACGCCAGCGATGACTCCATGTGGGACGTAAGGTTCTCTAAGCACACCGTCTCTGGATCTTACCGTATAACGACTGGTCCTGGCGTAGAGGGCCTGAATCTCTCCTGATTCGGCGAGAGCAGCGCAGAACCATGCGTATGCGCGATGCTGCACAGGCGTAAATGTCTTTTGAACTTGCAGAGTTCGGAAACCCTTCAGCCAGTTCGCAACCCATCCAGTTGTGATGCCACCGGAAACATGAGTAACTGGAATTGGGAGGCCCAATTTATCCAACAAGCCGGAGGTATGAGCATAATCGAAATACGATGAATGGTTTACGAAAAAGAAGAGAGGACCCTTAAATTTCAGGATTTTATCCTTGATGTGATCTGGAGGTCCGGATGAGATGTCCTTAAAAAGTACTCCTGTTAGAAATTTAAGAAGTGACGCCGTGTTGTGAAAATCGTTTTCGTCAAAAGATACACTCAGCTCGGAAAGAGCTTTGCCAAGCTCGTAACGATCTCCCCTGGGGTCGTGCTTCTGGGCAAGATGAAGAGCTCGCTCCCTCACGACGTCAACATCGATCATTCTCGGTCTGGTGCCAGAGAACTCCTTGAGAAGTTTCTTGAACCCCTCATGTTTTCCGAAAACTTTAAGGAATCTGTTCAGTCGCATAAAATCAGAACCTTACATGGAGAATCCTGGCCCTACAATTTCGTTGTCAGTTCACTATTCCGGTAGCTGGTCGATCCGATTCTCGAGCTGGTCCTCTAGGCCCCGGCCGCTGAATTGGAGTCGCAGGCGTGGGAGCAGAATTCTGTCCAACGCTTGGGGGAGTCTGTCCAGCTTGAGACTGGGGAGTTGGAGCAGCGGAATGCGGAGCGTTAGAAGCTGGAGCCGGAGCGGTCGGCTGAACCTGGGGAGCTTGCGCTCCCGATGGGGGCGCCACGCTTTGCGTTCCGCTATTGTTAGACGCAGCCGGTGTAGCCGTAAAATGAACAGATGTCAGCACTTCATTGAACAGTTCGTGGAATTTTTCCATGCTTTTCGAGGGAGCCAGACAGGATACCCGTACTAAGGTCTGGTCTACCTTGTAGAAAACTATGACTATGTCCATCCATGTTTTGGGTGTGTTTTCGTACGCCTGTATGAAAAAGTAATATGCCCCAGGAACTTCACATTTAAACTCACCTTCGTCGAGTATCCTTACTTCCTGCTTTTCTTTAGCTGTACCGGCGCCTTTCTGAAGATCCGATATGCCATTTCGCAATTCCTGTAAAAAAACATTTATAGGATCGTTGACCGGCTTGTGCGCCGCTACATGAATTTTTGCCCTGAAGTTATCAGTTAAATTTGGGTCCTGAAATACCACGTAGTAATTCCCTTGTGGCTTATCGATTTTGATCCATGTAGCCGGGTATTTCATCGAAAAACCATATTCGTCGCTGGTAAAAGTCTTAAAATCAGCGGCGAAGGCCGATAACGGGATGAGAAAAACCAGGATGGCGGCCAAAACGGCGCATGATTTGCTAAACTGAAAACATTTTTTTCTCATTTAATGTGTCTCCTTGGTCAAGGGACTGGTCCAAACAGCGCGTGATGATATCAGCAAAAAGTTTGGAGGGTCAAGCTTTTCTGGAAGCTACCTACTTATAAACAGATCCTCTCCATTCGATACCCCGGTCGAGGGTTTTAGTGAAAAAAACCCTGGTTGCTATCAGGGATCCTGCAAATATTCCTAGAGGTGATAAAAGCGTATAAGACCAACTACCATGATAGTGTTTCAGAAAAATCCCGAAAGGAATCTCAATAGCCATGATAGCGATTATACTCATGAACAGGAGAATCGCTTCTGGAGATGAAATATGGGAATTTGCGGCCAATTTTACCCCAAAATAGATCAATAGGATGAATGGGAGTAAAAGGGGCGAATAATTTAACCAAAGCCTAATAATCTTGGTAGTTCTCGTTTCCAACCCACCATAGAACGTTCGCGTCCAAAATCTGATCAATTCGGAAAAATTATCGAAAGGTTTTGTTTTTACCAGGTCTGAACGGGCGACATGGAGTTTCATACCGAGGTTTTTGACAGCCCTTGACATGGCGATATCCTCAGTTAGCTGGTCCCTGACCGCGCGCCAAGTTCCAACGTTGTTGTACGCCTCTTTTGACATCATGATGAAGCAGCCGGAAGAAACCGCCGCCTCTGCTCCCGGATCGTTTACATGTCCGATGGGATAAAAGAAAGAGATCCCGAGGGCCAAATGTGGATAAATAGATTTTTCCAGGAATCCCCATCGATTAAATCCTGGGATCAGGCTCAACATGGCCAATTGGTTCGAAATAAAATAACTCACCGATCTGGCTACGAGGTCGGAGGAGAAAAATACATCGGCGTCCGTAAAAAGCAAGATATCACCTGTCGATAGCCCAGCACCAACAAACATGGCGTGTGTTTTTCCTGTCCAACCGGCTGGTAGTTCTTCGATTTTGACGGTCCTTACACGGGAGTCTTTGCTTCGAAGCTGCTCCATCAAATCCCACGTTCCATCCTGACTTCTATCATCTATTAAAATTATTTCAAGGTTCTTGTAAGATGAAGCCAGAATAGATTCTACCGCTCCTACAATCGAGGCTTCCTCATCTTTAGCAGGGATTATAATGCTCAATCTCGCAGCAAGTCGACCGGCTGCTGTCTCAATGGGCAATACAAAGTCAGACTCCAGCTTGAGTTCTTTAAGCAGTAAAGGAAACAAACGCCCTATTTCCAGGATCATCATCAATAATAGACCAGCAATAGTTATAAACAACCACGTTGGCAAATCGTACAGCCCCACTTGGAATGTCCCCGAATTTTAAAAGACCTTACACAAAATAGGGTCCGTCAAAAAAATGTTAACTTTTTACTAATCGCAATATTTGGCCAGTATTTCAAGCACACTTTTACTAAAACCCGCCGCGCCATTCGATTTAAAAGCATCGTGGGGAATAATCTATATAGGGAGGCCCAATAGTTCAGTCGTTTTTCGGAGAGTCTGATTGTGCTTGTTTGAGTGTTAGACGTTGATTCATATAAAGTTTTTCTGCGACTTCCATATCGTTTCTGGCTGCCTTGATCAAGCCCATCTGTTCCCGGAGTTTGGCTCTCGCCCGATAGTACGCGGGATTAGAGGGATCTAGGCTGATGGCTGCGCCTAAATAAACCATGGCTTCGCGCAAATTGCCGTGCCATGCCAGTTGTTGAGCTTTATGCAAATAGGATGGCGCGTTTTTAGGGTCAGTATCATAAATATAAGGCGATTGATGTGAAAACTGGCTTTCCACATGGGCTGTAGAAGCAGTAACAGCAAAATAGTTCAACACGCCATGGGGTATACCTTTTATAATTACTGCAGGTGATTTAGTCTCCGCAAGTCTCCTAAAATCAGACCTTTCGGGTCCCCAAAACAGGGTATATTTCAACGCTCCGGGAACCGGGGCCCACGAAACCAGCAGTCCCTGATCAGTTGTCTTGAAACTCAATGAACTCGGAGGGGCGGGTGGAACGGTAGAGACAAAGCCGCCTGATTGACCGCCACAGGACGACAAAAACAACAAGGGCGCCAGCAAAAGTAGACACAAAAGTGTCGATTTTCGATTAATAAGAAAATTCAATATGATAAAACCCTCAATACCTTGAAAAACTAAACGACTCACCTATACGTGAGAAAACACAGCACGCATTTCAAGATAGATTAACCACTAGTAAACACATATTCAAGCGGTTTTTATATGGATATATGAATATATTTTATAACCCTAGGGCCTTCCTGTTTCCTTATACGAGCATTCAATATCTTAAACGTTAAAATATCTTCATACCACATTTTGACAAATTAGGAAAACTGAGCCGAGATTCTAACATAGTTTGACCCGTGAAAAGTCATGTGCTATAAGCCGTGACAATGGATTATAGCTAGGGACGTCAATATGTTAATCTAAATAACGATATATCTTTTTAGAAAGGGAGTAAAAGGTGCCAGTTTCAAGAGTATTTTCAATTTTATGGCTGTGTTTGATGTTATGCGCGTTTGTTTGCGCGTCCAACATTTTGGCGCAAGAAACTAAGAAACCGCCTGAAAATCGAGTCTTGGCGAAAATAGGCTCAAAGACGATCACTGAAAGTGACCTGAAGCAAATGGCCAACGCTGTTCCCGAAAAATTCAGGTATTATTATCAAACACCAGAGGGGAGAAAGCAAACCCTTGATTATATAGTAAATATTTATGTCCTTGCAGCGGAAGCCGAAAAAGAGGGTTTGGACAAATCTCCGGAAGCCCAACAGTTACTAGCTTTTACGAGAAATGACCTACTGGCGCGCCTGTTGCTTGATAAAATGACGAAGGATGTCCCCGCCCCTACAGAGGCCGAAGCAAAAAAGTATTTCGAGGAAAACAAAGCTGAATTCTCGACACCTGAGAGCATAAAGCTTCATCATATATTGGTGGAGAACGAGAAAGACGCAAAGGACATTTTGGCCAAGCTTAAAAAAGGTGAAAAATTCTCGGATTTAGCCTCCAAGGTATCGATTTGTCCCAGTAAGAGCAATGGAGGAGATTTAGGCTGGATGCCTAAAGGCAGTCTTGTACCCGAAATTGAAGACCTAGCTTTCAAGATGAACAAGGGCCAAATAGAAGGGCCTGTTAAGAGCAAATTCGGCTATCACATACTTTATCTGGAAGATAAAAAACCGGCGGAGGAGCCGTCGTTCGATCAAGTGAAAGACTATGTCATCGAGCAATTGAAGTATCAGAAGCAACAACAGCAATACGAAAAGATTGCTGATTCGCTAAGGAAACAAATGAATGTTCAGATCCTGGCTCCTAACGACACACCCAAAAATACGGAAGCAGTCCCGGTTCCAGGCTCCAAGCCCAAGAACTAACGCAAATGGCGGCAAAAGGCCGCCATTTTTTTGATATCTCGATTTACAGATCAGTCTAAAAAATTATTCATCCAAAGGCACAAACATGTCTTCAGCCTCCTGAACCGCTTCCTTCATATCGCCAACTTTGTCACTTATTCGTGACAAAGCTTCTTCTGCTGTCCTCGTCTTGAGATCTTCTTCACGAATCATTAGCGAAACTAGCTCAATAAAGTAAAGTTCGTCCAGAAGATGAATCTTTTTAAGAACATCAAGGGTTTCTTCGTCAGTTACCTCGATGTCGTCGGGTTTGAGTTCACCTCTATCAAGCTTGATCAAAAAATCGGCAGGAAAAGAATCAGTCGCTTCTTCTTCAACTACAGCGGATGACACCTGAAGCCCCGGACGGATAATTTTATCCTGAAATGCTGAGGCCACAAGCTTGATATCGAGACTTCTCAGAACCTTGGCAAATGTCTCCTCGTCTTCTTCCAAAAAACTTACTAACCAATGGTACGCAGTCTGTGGATCAGTCTCCCCTTTTGTTGAGAATAGTTCTGAGTCGAGATCCAGCACAGATTGCACACGCTCAGGATTAACGAGCGACAGAATCCCTATATGTGTTGAGCACTGAGACTTCATTAGGCGAAATAAGGTTCTGTCTCCTAATTCATCCACCAATTTTTCACCCTCGTCATCACCAAGAAGAAAAACAAGTTCCTGCGCATTTAGGGGGTCGGACAGCGCCTCCGTCGAAACAAGGTTAACCTGCTCTTCCCGTGGCAAACTCCTAAGTAATTCTGAAGCCTGTTTCTGATCGACTTTCATCAGATCCAGAACCCTATGGCCCTGTTCTGAAATCGGGGTTAAATAGTTTTCAAGTTGCATGAAGCTCCTAATCCTCCTGTTCACTCCATCGAGGATCTTCAATAGATTTGACGGTTTCCATCAAGCTGTCGTCGCCTCCGAAATCTTCTTCTAACCAACCCTCTTCCGGTTCCTTGTACGATTCTCCAAGATTTAACGTGACCCGGCGACGCTGTCTGGCAATCGTCATGATCTGAAAGGCTCTAACGAGGATGCCTCTAGTTTCCTCATCTTCAGAATCCCTGAATGCAAAAATGATACCCCTTAATTTCTGGGCCTGAGATTTGTCCAAATCAATTCCCTTGGTTTCGAGTATGTCCTGGAGAGCGGGCGTTTCATCGTCATTCAATGTACCCAGAAGTTTTTCCATGAGCGTGGAGGATAATCGCATAAAACCACTCAAAGAGAACGCCAGGGTAGCTGAATCCATCGAAGCTGGGTCTTTTGTCACCAAATTCAGATAATCACGTTCATGGCCAGCGTAATCGGAGACAAGTTCCTCATAAGTCCTGAATTCTGCGCTAATGATGGGATTGGCAAGAATTTCCTCTTCCATGCGACCGCAACCTCCCTTATGATTGCGATAATATTAAATCTAACGCTAAAATGTTGCAAGTTTACAACAAGATTTCCAAAAGATGTTAAAAATACTAACGACAGGAACCCGATTCTGAGTAGATCATACACACTGGTCAAAGGGTCTCAAGGAGCTTTAGGGATGATAACGGCAGGCATTGACTGTGGAGCTAAGAATACCAAAACTGTCATCCTGAAGGATGGCGTCATTATAGGTAAAGGTCTGGTACTTACCGGATTTGACCAGACTGAGGCTGTTAGGGCTTCGTTTGAGATAGCGAGTCGGGATGCTGACATAGACTCAAGAGATGTGGCGTACATCGGCAGAGTAGGATCGGGGACTGAACCAGATAAACAAGCTACAGTAATGGTGAATGATATTAGGGCAATAGCTGTCGCAGCTAATTACTTCTTTCCGAGCAGCCGGACTGTTGTCGATGTAGGAGCTGAAGAGGCCAAAGCTGCTAAATATGATGAAAATGGGAATGTGCTGGACTTTGCCGTCAACGACAAATGCGCCGCCGGTGCTGGGGCTTTCATGGAAGCCATGAGTCGTGCCCTGGAAACACCATTGACCGAGATGGGGCGCCTGGCGTTATCCTCTGACAATCCGATCCCCATCAACTCACAGTGCACTATCTTTGCCGAATCAGAAGTTGTGGGACTGATCCATGCTCAAACTGAAATAGAAGACATAAGCAGAGCCATCTTCGATGCCATGGCTATTAGAATTGTCTCGATGATAAGGCGTGTCGGTATAAATCCTGACCTCGTGATGATGGGTGGAGTAGCCCATAACCCCGGCTTTATGGCTGCCGTGAAGAGGGAACTGGGAGTGAACCAGATTTTTATCCCGGACAATCCGGAGTTCGGATCAGCGGTAGGGGCAGCGTTGGTTGCAGCCAAAGGATGAGATCGAAATCGGTTTTGGCAACATGCCGGGCGAGACTGATCCGTACGGGTCCTTTTCGTGTCAAAAGCAATAAAGTTGGAGCATATGCAAATGTCAGAAGGAACAAAAGTCGAATTCTGGCGATGGACCGAGACCAACTGGATTAATCCAGATATCCAG
>JBMFSZ010000097.1:0-10136 GCA_049967315.1 Desulfomonilaceae bacterium | reverse complement strand
ATCCGAATATCCACCCCTACAGTGAGAACCTGAGGCGTCAAGACGCCTTCATTTCGTATACGGCTTCAAATGGTATCCGAGTTATGGATGAAGAAACCGGAATTGAGATCGAAGACTGGTTTCGGGAGATCGTTTTTAGGGAATCACAGAGATGCCGGATCTGCTTCAATTTCCGAATAGACGTGGTAGCCCGTCTTGCCGAGTCAAAGGGATTCGACGCGTTTTCAACTACCCTTCTTTACAGCCGTTTTCAAAAACATGATTTGCTCAAAAACACGTGCGAAGCAATTTCGGAAAATCGCCAAATACCTTTCATTTATCGTGATTGGAGAACTGGCTGGAACGAGGGCGTAAAACGCTACAGAAAGCTAGGGCTTTATCGACAAAAATATTGTGGTTGCCTGTACAGTGAAAAGGAACGTGCGAAAAAAATAATTTGAGGCTAAATGTAGCGGTAAAACTACTTTAAGGAACAATTGGTCTGTTGCCTATTTGCCACATGGTGAGTTATAAATGTGGTTCTTCATTCTTTCGGGTTATGGGAACCGATAATGTCAGTTGTTCACTCTTGTGGCGGGCAATGGAGAATCGCCTACACATTGGCAGTAGTGATTTGCATTTTGGTCTGCTTTTCGGGCACAGCTCTTCCTGGATCGTCGGGCGAACCAGCAACTAAACAGGCTGATCATCCAAGACCATGGATAATGGTTGGATTGTCCCCTGACGGCTGCCCGGGCGGATGTAGACATCTTCGCTCGGTGATTTGCGAAATGAGTGGTAACAGGAATGTGGTGACCCTGGATTTCAAAACGGCCACATTCGAAATGATATCTGATCTGGATCCCGAATTTATGGTTCTTAGTCCTCAGGGTACACCTTGGTGTCGTTACACTGGGTCGAATGGAGTCGCGTTACAAAATTTCCTGTGGCTTATTCCTCAGATTGCTGAAGAACTTGATGTTCCCATTTTGGGCATATGTGGGGGCCATCAAGCAATAGCCCTGGCATTTGGAGGCAAGGTAGGGCCAATTCGATCGGGAATAGATGACTGCATGCCATATTCGCGCGAACGGCAATCGGGTGTAACCCAGTTGAGCCAGAAAGCCCGCGATCCAATTTTTATAGGGCTCGATGATAAAATCCGTATCGTCGAAAGCCATTACGATGAGGTTAAGGAATTGCCCCCGGGATTTGTCCTGCTTGCTTCAGAAAAGATAAGCCGAAATCAGATTATTCGCCATCCATACAAACCAATTTATGGAATTCACGGACATCCCGAAAGTTTCCTTGGTTCCCGGCCAGACGGTGGAACTCTTTTAAGGAATTTCATACATATAGCCGATTCATATAATAAGAATGTCAGGTATGTATCTAAAGATAGGCAGATTAACATGTCTTTCAACAAGTTAACAAAATACGTTAAATAGAATTACCAGTCGATTGTCAAATTGCGACTGACAAGAAAAAGTCAGCGACATTCTCGTCGCTTTCGATTGTAAACACGGAGGTAGCCTATGGGCGATGAAGATCAGAAGATTCTAGTCGTAGGTGGTGGAATCAGTGGTATTACCGCTGCTCTGGAAGCTGCTGAAACAGGCGCTAACGTGGTCATAGTTGAGCGGAATCCTTTTTTGGGCGGCCGAGTGGCCCAACTGAATCAGTATTTTCCAAAACTGTGTCCACCAACATGCGGTCTTGAGATAAACTTTAGAAGAATCAAGAACAATCCCAAGATCTCATTTTATACCCAGGCAGAAGTCACTTCGATATCAGGTGGACCAGGAGCCTATTCGGTTTCAATCCGGTTTAATCCCAGATTTGTGAACGACAACTGCACCGCCTGCGGCAAGTGCTCGGAAGTTTGCGAAACAACAGTCCCTAATCAGGTTAACTATGGCATGGATACGGTGAAAGCCGCCTATCTTCCGCATCAAATGGCTTATCCATTCAAGTATGTTCTGGCTCCTGAAATAATCGGAACAGAGGATGCGACAAGGTGCGCTGAAGCTTGTCCATACAACGCAATCGACCTGAGCATGAAGCCGGAGAGTTTTGATCTGAAGATTGGCGCCATAGTTTGGGCCACTGGTTGGGATCCCTATGAAGCTGAAAAAATTGACTATTTGGGATTTGGACGTTTTCCCAATGTATTGACCAGCGTCATGTTTGAGCGACTGGCTGCGGCTAATGGACCCACATCTGGTAAGATTCTTCGACCAAGTGACGGTAAGGAAGCTAAAAGTGTGGCGTTCGTTCAGTGCGCTGGTTCGAGAGATGAGAATCACCTAGCCTACTGTTCCGGCGTTTGCTGTCTGGCTTCGTTGAAGCAGGCTACCTATGTTCGGGAGCGGGTTCCGGATAGCAAAGCCTTCATGTATTACATCGACGTACGGGCCATGGGCAAATATGAGGATTTTTATACCAAAGTTCAGCAGGATGAGAATATTTCGCTGGTAAAAAGCAAAATTGCACGTATATCCGAAGATAAAGAATCAGGAGGACTTTTAGTAGAAGGAGAAGACATTTCAGCCGGGTCCAGGGTGAGACAGGTTGTGGACCTAGTGGTATTGGCTGTCGGTATGCGACCAGGAACAGCCAAAGTCAAACCTAATCTGGAAATGACTTATGACGACTTTGGTTTCGTAACTGGTTCTGGAGAGTCGGGTATTATACCAGCTGGATGCGTTAAAGCGCCGATGGAAGTAGCGGCATCACTGCAGGATGCCACTGCAGCCGCTCTCAAGGCAATTCAAGTGGCAGTGCGGAGGTAATCCTTATGGATCAAAATATTGGTGTTTATATGTGTTCGGGCTGCGGAATCGGAGAAGCTATTGATTTTGAAGCCCTGTCAGGTGTAGCCAAAGAAGCTGGTATATCGAGGATCGTCAGTCATGAGTGTTTCTGCGGATCCGAAGGATCGAAAATAATCAAAGATGATGTGGCCTCCGGTTCTGTGAATTGTGTTGTCCTGTGCGCCTGTTCAGGCCGTGTGAAGTCCGAAGTTTTCGCTTTTGATCCCATGCAGACGATAACGGAAAGGGTTAATTTACGTGAACACGTGGCATGGTGCCAACCAGCGGGAAATGAAGATACTCAGGCTATGGCGGAAGACTATGTTCGAATGGGGATAGTCCGAGTTCAGAAATCAACTCTCCCTACTCCATATCAGGAAGCTTCGGACAAGACGCTGCTGGTTGTTGGCGGGGGCTCAGCCGGTATGCAGGCCGCCCTGGACGCCGCCAAAGCTGGCTACAATGTGAAGCTGGTCGAAAAGGAAGCTGAACTGGGTGGGCATATGGCAAAGTGGCATAAATGCCTGCCACTCCATCCACCATACCAAGACATAGAAGATATACAGATTTCAGAGACAATTAAGGATGTCGAAAATTTAAACAACATTGAAGTTTACAAGAACTCCACGATTGAAAAAATTTCCGGTGCGCCCGGGATGTTCGATGTAGTTCTCAACAATGGGGGAGGCACACATCGAGTAGGATCCATCGTGCTAGCCGCAGGCTGGACACCATACGACGCCTCCAAGTTACAAAATCTTGGTTTTGATAAGTTCCCGGATGTTGTCACAAACGTAAAAGTGGAAGAGATGGCCAAGGCAGGCGCTTTAACCTGTCCATCCGACGGCAAGGTCCCGTCTGTTGTGGGATTCGTCCAATGCGCCGGTTCTCGAGATCCCGAGCATCTCCCATATTGCAGCGCTGTATGCTGCAGAGTGTCTCTCAAACAGGCATTATATTTCAAGGAACAAAATGAAGAGACAAAAGTTGTAATATTTTACAAAGACATGCGAACCCCGGAGCAGGCTGAGGAATTTTACAAAAAGGTCCAGAAAGAGGGGGTAATTTTCGTCAAGACAGACACCTCCATGCTCACTGTGAGCGAAGGCTCCGAGATGAAGCTTTCCGTGGAAGCCGTGGATGAGTTGCTTGGTGAACCTATACAAATGGAAGTTGATATGTTGGTGCTCGCCACTGGTTTGCAACCAGCCGTTCTAGATGACCCAATACTTAACCTGGAATATCGCCAGGGGCCGGCCTTGCCAGCCTTAAAGTATGGTTTCCCTGACTCCCATTTTGTCTGTTTCCCTTATGAAACGAGACGGACCGGCATCTATACCGCCGGCTGCGTCAGACAACCGATGACGTGTACACGCTCCAAGAGTGATGGAACAGGGGCTGCGCTTAAAGCCATACAATGTGTAGAACTCACAGCGCAAGGCAAAGCCGTCCATCCTCGAGCCGGTGACCTTTCATATCCCAATCTTTTTATACAGAGATGTACCCAGTGCAAGCGCTGTACGGAAGAATGCCCATTCGGCATGTACAATGAGGACGTCAAAGGGACTCCCCTTCCCCATCCTACCAGATGCAGAAGATGCGCCATATGCATGGGATCATGCCCTGAACGTATCATATCGTTCAACAACTATTCGGTCGACATGATTGGATCTATGATCAAGTCGATCAGTGTGCCTGAAGAATACGAAGAAAAACCGAGAATAATCGGATTAATTTGCGAAAATGACGCTTTCCCCGCTCTTGATATGGTGGGGATCAACAAACTGCAGTACCCGCCTTGGGTACGTTTCATACCTTTGCGCTGTTTGGGATCAATAAACCTCGTATGGATTGCGGACGCGCTGTCTAAAGGTATCGATGGGATTGTCCTTTTTGGATGTAAATTCGGTGACGATTACCAGTGCCACTTCATACAGGGGAGCGAACTGGCTAATACTAGAATGAGCAAAATCAAGGAAACGCTTGATCGTTTAGTCCTGGAATCGGATCGTATAAGATTGGAACAGATTTCGATCGATGATTACTACAGGATCCCCCAAATCCTTGAGGAATTTACCACTAGACTGGAAGAACTCGGGCCCAACCCATACAAGGGCTTCTAAACGAAGGATAAGATATGGAAACAAAAATACCATTTCTGGAAGTCAGTGACGCTATTGTGATGTCCGGAGCTGAAAGCCTTTACTGGTGCATGCAATGTGGACTTTGTACTGGGTCTTGCCCGTGGAGACTCGTGCCAGGTGAGGCGTCGGAACAGTTCAACATCAGGTTGGTTCAACGTATGGGACAACTCGGACTCGAAGGCTTTGAATCTGAAAATTGCCTGTTTGCCTGTACTACGTGTCGAACCTGTGTGGATAGGTGTCCTCGAGGTGTGGACATAATTGGCAATGTTAGAGGCATGCGAAGCATGTTAGCCGAAGTTGGCACCATTCCTCCTAGTTTAAAGCCTATAGTGGGAAGTCTTCATTCACAGGGTAACCCATGGTCTGGACCTAGAGAAAAGAGGACCGAATGGACCGAGGGCCTTGATATCCCAACATTCTCTGAAGATACCGAGTACTTTCTTTTTGTATGTTGCACATCCTGTTTCGATATCAGGAGTCGCAAGATCGCGAAAGCGGTTGCAAAAGCTTTAAGAGCTGCGGGAATATCTTTTGGTATCATAGGAAACGAAGAAAGCTGCTGTGGTGAATCCATCAGGAAAGTGGGCGATGAGGCTCTCTTCCAGAAACTGGCTGAATCGAACATTAATCTCTACAACGGAAAAGGTGTAAAGAAGATCATTGTTACTTCTCCCCACTGCCTCTATACCTTCAAAAATGAATATCCAGATCTGGGTGGTAATTGGGAAGTATATCATTACACCGAGGTGCTGGCTGAGGCTTTGAAGGGTGGCAAACTCACACTGTCCGGAGAGCCAGTCGGATCTGTAGCTTTGCATGATCCGTGCTATCTTGGCAGACATAATGATATTTATGATCAACCTCGTGAACTCATTGAGTCGCTTCCCGGCTCGAATTTAAGTGAGTTGTCACGAAACAGAAAAAATAGCCTATGCTGCGGTGGAGGTGGAGGCCGAGTCTGGATGGAAACCAAGGCTGGGGAGCGTTTTGCCGAGCTGCGCATTTCAGAGGCATTGGATGCTGGCGCTAGCACTTTGGTTACAGCTTGTCCATATTGCATAACCATGCTGGAGGATTCCTGCAACGTTATGGGAAAAGCCGACCAACTAAAAGTGATGGATCTTTCGGAACTGATAGCCGAAAAATTGTAGTGACTTGCCATTACAACGCCTGGACCGGAGCCACTGTTCATAAAGCAATGCTTTCAGTGGGTAAGGCCAGGCGTTAAACTTGTCCTTAGCTAAAATTCCGCCAACATTATAGGGGAAGACTTTCCACAACGTTCGTCGAGAAATCTCTCATCCGGGGACACAACATGATGATGTTTTTCGTCTGTTCATTGAGAACAGACCAATTTTGATGCCATCGCTATTTCGCGATTCATCGGTATGCCCCCATTTCAACACTTTGAGAAAGGATGTCTACGAATCACACACATTATTCTTTTGGGAGGGTAAAATGAAAAGTTGATCCCTTGCCCACGATTGACTCTACCCATATTCTCCCACCGTATCGTTCTACGATCTTTTTGCACGTTGAGAGACCTATGCCAGTCCCGCTTGGTCCCGATAATTCCTTCACTCTTTCAAACATGTTGAAAATTCTGTCCAGATATGGGGGGTCTATTCCAATTCCATTATCACTGACCAAAAATTCAAATTCGGACTCCGTCGATGTGCAACCGACGTGTATTCTGAGAGGATCCAATCCTCTGTACTTGATAGCGTTTCCAATAAGGTTCTGGAATATTAGCACTAATTGGGAACCGTTCATTCTCACAGTTGGCAAGTCATCGTGGGTTACAATGGCTTCGCTCTGTTTGATGGAGGGACCAAGGTTTGAAAGCGCATCTGCCAGACAAGCGTTGCAATCGGTCAACTCGTAAGACATGGGTGTGAGGGTAAGGCGGGAATAGGCAAGGAGCCCTTGGAGCATGTTATCCATTCTGAGGACCAAGTTTATGGTCTTGTCTAGACAATTTTTTCCGGCGTCTACAAGTGTGTTCCTGGTCAGACGCTCAAGGACCTTAAGGTAGGCTCCAATAGCAACTAGCGGTTCTCTAAGATCATGCGCTGCCACGTATGCAAATTGCTCCAAATCCTTGTTGCTACGTTCGAGGTCTTTCGTCCGCTGACGAAGGGCTTCCTCGGCCTGTTTTCGCTCAGTGATGTCACGACAGACTCCTCGATACCCCAGGAACTCTCCTTGCGTATTGATGATCGGAACGCCGCTAGTTTCCAGAAACACGTTGTGCCCATCCTTGTGGACATGTTTAGTCTCCAGCCCTCTAAAAGGTTTTCTCGAAGAAAAGATCGATTTTACAGTGCCACTGAGCCTCTCCTCTTCCTTCTTGCTCATAAAACGCGGAAATGTCGCTCCTAAGGCGTCTTCTGGTTCGTAACCTAGTAAATCCTTCATTCTTGGACTGAAATACTTGAAAATACCGTTTTGATCCAATTCCCAGACGAGATCGCTCATGGACTCTACCAAATCTCGGAACCGATTCTCGGATGCACTCAATTCAGCCGTTCGCTGTTCAACCATTTCCTCTAAACGTTCACTGTAATGTCTCAATTCCTCTTCGGCTTTTTTACGTTTCGATATATCAACAATAACTCCCACGACCTTGGCGGGCTTATCGTCCTCGCTCTTTATACAGGTCGTCGACAAATCAACCCAAAGGACACTCCCATCCTTTTTCAGGTAACGTTTTTCAAACCTGTATGAACTCCTTTCACCTGACATGAGAGATTCTAAACTTCTATTCGACATTTCTCGATCACCTGGATGGGTTATGTCGAAGAAGGTTCGCTGCAATAGTTCTGACTCCTGATAACCAAGCATTTGCAGTAGAGCCCTATTGACCTCCATGATCTTACCATCCCTGTCCAGCACGTCTATCCCTACCCCTGCATTGTCAAATACTCCCCTATAATGTTCCTCTCTATTCCGTAACGCCTGCTCACTCTCTTTAAGCTTGGTAACATCTACAACAACAGCGATCGCTTGTATCGGCTGCCCGATCTCACCCAATATCCCGGTGGTCGAGACATCCCCCCACAAGATGCTGTGATCACTTCTAAGATACCGCTTCTCAAACCTGTAGGAAGTTATCTCCCCAGCCATTAAGGCAGCCATGCTACGACTGGATATTCCCCTATCGTCGGGATGAGTAATATCCAGAAAGGAACGTTCACAGAGATCTTCCTTATCATAGCCCAGCATTGTTAAAAGCGCCTGATTTGCCTCGATAATTCTATTTTCCCGATTTACGGCGAGAATCCCGACCCCGGCGTTGTCAAATACTCTCTTGTAATATTTTTCGAGGCCATTGGTAGTCATTGGATCCCCTTATTTTGGCTCCACTAAATAGTGTTCCAGGGCAGCTATTAAACGCCGCTTCGGCTGATCTAAATAGTGGGCCCGTTTCGAGGCAAATTAGCTATGTTTCGAGGCCAAATCCCGATACACGACTGGTCTTTGAGGTCTAAACTAATCCCCGACGTTTGAACGCGTCACCATTGCACATGAATCAACCATTCGGATATTCGAAACTTTTGTCCACCGGAGCCATTCCATCTTGAATCCTGAGCAGATGCGAATTCCCCAAAGCAAGCTAGATTAGGAACTGGACAGGCTGTTTTCGCACAATTACCAAAAAAATGCAGAAGATTTCAAGACAGATTATGGGAACATTTTTCTGAATCGATTGTCAACCCTCAAGTAAAAGGCTGTAAAAAAATGAGTGCCAAAAACAGAAAACTGAGAAAATCCTAAGTAGGAAAATACAGTTCGATAGCTAAACACTTTTGTAGATACAAGCACTATGCCTAAAGATATACGTCGAAATTATGCTCAGATTTTTCTCGAGCCTATGGTGATCACCAAACACTAAACATCAGGGGAGGATCTTCAATCTAACAAAAGCCATTGCGATCAGGAGTTAAAAGATGACTCTTAGGGACAGGTGCTGGGAAATCATGGAGTGCAGCAATAAAGAGAGCTGTCCAGTTTTTCCACATTACGGGAGATCTTGCTGGTTAATAAAGGGGAAACTGGAACCACTATTCCCTGCGAGACAAAGCGTCAAATGCCACACTGATTGTGAATCATGTGAAGTGTACCAATGGAACATGGCCGTCCATGGAACGAAATCTCCGTACGCTTCTCAAGAATTTGATGAAACCAAATTGTTTAAGCCCGAATTGCCAGTTGGAATTTGAATTAGTTGATATTGAGGTGATCAAGGCTCGAATTGTTACACCAACAAAAGTTGTAAGGAGGTAATCTGCAAATGAGAAGTTTGATACCCTGGAAATGGGGAACGAGCGAAAGCGCCCCGTCGGAAACTGCTGTCACGGAATTCAAAAAGGAAGTGGATGATCTGTTCAGCAGATTCTTTGGTTCAGAGGGGTGGTTGCCGTCAGGTTATTTCGCTAAAGGATTTATGCCCGCATTAGATGTTTCTGAAACTGATGAAAACGTTCTGGTCAAAGCTGAATTACCTGGGGTGGACCCTAAAGAAATAGAGGTCAACATTTCAGGCCAGACATTAACAATCAAGGGCGAAAAGAAAGAAGACCGAGAAGAAAAAACTGAGAGCCTGCATAGAATCGAAAGGTCCTATGGCAGTTTCTATAGGGCAATCAACCTGCCTTGTGAGGTAAATGAGGAAAAGATAGAAGCTACTTTTAAGGATGGTGTCCTAAACCTCAAAATGCCCAAGACAGAACCTAGTAAAAAACGAACAATAAAAATTGATGTTAAATAGTTAAACTTGGAGGGCTCGGAAAAACTAGCCCTCCTTTTTATATTATAATCCCGCCGCAAATTCTTATGGCTTCCTGAATATCATGAGGGAGAGGGGAAAAAAACTCTACAATCCGAAAGGACGTAGGGTGTTTAAAAGTCAGTTGGGCAGCGTGGAGAGCCTGCCTGTTAATTACAGACCCGAGATTTAAGTGGATTTGACCGTCATGCTTTTTTTTGCGAGACTTTGTCCCATAAACCTTGTCCCCCAGAATTGGTAAACCTATAGAGGCCAAATGAACACGAATTTGATGTGTCCTCCCCGTTTCGGGATGAATCTCAAGCAGTGTCACTGACCCAAACCGCTGTTTAACCTTCCAGGAAGTCACAGCGGCTCTGCCTTTGCCAGTTACAGTGGACATCCTTTTTCGATCTGAACGACTTCTTC
>JBMFSZ010000096.1:0-10294 GCA_049967315.1 Desulfomonilaceae bacterium | reverse complement strand
ATCACCATCTGACAACCATGACGCATAATTAATTCAAAAGCTTCCGCTACTATATCTACGCCTTTTTGACTAGTCAGCCGACTGACCATTGCGATTAGCGGTCGGTCCGGGTCCTGTGGCAACTTAGCTAGCTGTTGTAGTTCCGCTTTACATTTCGATTTCCCGCTCAAATCGTCCCAAGAATAAGTTGAAGCCAAATAACGATCGTTTCGAGGTTCCCATACTGAATAATCAACGCCGTTGAGAATCCCTACAAGTCGATCGCCTTTTTCCTGGAGAATACCTTCCAATCCGAAACCAAAATCAGGTGTTAGAATTTCGTTTCTATAACCAGGAGAAACAGTGTTGACTTCATCGGCAAAAACTATACCGCTTTTTAGAAAATTCAGTTTCCCATGGAATTCCATATGCTTTGGTGTGAAAAATTCCCATCCGACACCTACTAATGGCATGTCTAGATGCCAGAATATCCCCTGATAACCCAAGTTGTGGATGGTCATTACGGCAGAACTTTCCCTAAACAGCTCCTCCCCAGCGTAAAGTGTCCTAAGGTACACTGGTGTGAGAGCCCCCTGCCAATCATGAGAATGGAAAACATCATATCGCTTGCCAACTTGGAGAGCCAATTCCAGGGCTGCCCTGGTTAGGAAAACGAAGCGCTCAGCATTATCTTCATAATCTCCATCAGGAGTCCCATAAAGGTACTCGCGGTCGTAATAGTCATCACATTCAAGAAAAAAATACCGCTCCCCATTTTTCCCGATATGACACCATAATCCCGCTTTAATATTCTTCGCATTTAAAGTGATCTCAATAGTTGTATCAAGCTTACTGATTTCGAATTTGTCAGGATCTATACCGCGGTATTTAGGCATCAGAACATCTACTTCTACACCCAAGGACGCCAGCTCGGAAGGCAATGCAGACAAAACTTCACCTAAACCGCCTGTTTGGGCAAAAGGTGTCACCTCAGGTGTAACCATTAGAACTCGCACTTAAATATCCCTCCCAAACTACTGTGGGATAGTCACGCAGTAAAGCGACTTTCTTGACATGAGCTTCTACGGAGCTGCGGCGTTTCTAATTATACGCTACCAGCCGAAAATCTTGCAGAACTTTTATAGTTTTCACTCGAAGATATTCTAATCAATTTAAAATTGATTTTCTCAAATGGGCTATTAGTCCCCCATCTTGAACCAATTGATTCATGAAAGGAGGGATAGGCGCCACATTGAATTCTTTGCCGGTAGTAACATTTTTGATCACCCCGTGCTCAGGATCGACTTCTACGATTTCGCCGTCGCTTATCGCGGCTACCGCTTCTGGGCTTTCAAATATTAACAGGCCCATGTTAAAAGAGTTCCTGAAAAAAATACGCGCAAAACTTGAAGCGATAACACATGAAATTTTGGCTGCTTTTATTGCCACCGGCGCATGTTCACGAGAAGAGCCACAGCCAAAATTTTTGCCTGCCAAAATTATGTCACCCGGACTTGCCTTGGAAGCAAATTCAGGGTCAGCGTCTTCCATGACATGTTCAGCAAGTTTTAGCGGATCGGTAATATTTAAATACCTGGCCGGAATTATCTCATCTGTATTCACATCATCTCCGAATTTCCAAACTCTTCCTGTGAGTTTCATCGAGCCTCCATTGAAACAACTCAGTGCTTGAATCTTTTAAAATAGCATGACAAGTGCTAATTGGTCTAACCTTGGAACTGCTTTGTCCATTTTATTTTTTACATATTATTCCAGAAATCCGTGGCTCTTTTCAAGCTACGCCCATTTGGGAAAGATTGTATGTGGACCGGCAAACTTATTTCAAGTAAAAGCCAGATTTTATCTTGACCGAAAAATCTGCGCATCTGAATTAGAGGAGAGTTGTTTCATGAAGATGTTTTGGAATAAAGGAATAAGCCTTCAGATTGTTCAGGGAATGCCATTGGGGTCTCTAATTAGATTATTGGCCGGTAATGATTTCCTTGTTAATACACGTCATCTGGGACGGTTAGCATATTTGATAGGAATTGGCGTGTTTAATTCAATTCTCGGCTCTTGTGAACGTTTTTTTGATGGCGCGGAAATTGAGAAAATCGAGCTAAGTCACCCTCCATTATTTATTTTAGGCCACTGGAGAAGCGGTACAACGCATTTACATAACCTGCTCAGTCTTGATAATGAATTCTCAAGCCCAAATGTTTACCAGTGCCTTTTCCCGAACCATTTCATTTATTCTCAAGTAGGTTCCGTAGCTCTAAAAATCCTTGCGCCTGACACTCGACCTATGGATAACGTTTCATTTTCCTCTCGTGCCCCTCACGAAGAAGAGTTCGCTTTAGCAGCGTTGTCTCTCGTATCGCCGTATCTTAGGGTCATTTTCCCTTTGACTGGCCATAATTGGCACACGAGCCTGGACCTGGATAAAGTTCCTCCAAAATGGAGACAAGCGTGGAAGGACGCGTTTATTTTTTTCCTCAAAAAACTGGAACTTTCCGAAGGCGGCCGACCATTACTAAAATCCCCTCCAAACACTGCAAGGATCAAATATCTCTTGGAACTTTTCCCCCACGCCCAGTTCGTTCATATTGTCAGAAATCCATATAGAGTTTATTTATCAACTAGAAATCTCTGGGATAAATCTTTTTCAAAAACCAGACTTCAGGAACCTTCGAGGGAACTCGTTCAGGAATTAATCTTGAGTTGGTATGTAGAAATGTTTGAGCTGTTGGATCGAGACAGAGCGCTCATACCTCCAGGTCGGTTGCACGAGTTAAAATTTGAAGATCTCGAATTAAGTCCTTTAGGAGAATTGGAAAAAATTTATGCAGCCCTTGGGTTAAAGAATTTTGATTTACTGGAAAGGCAAGCAGTCCAGTATCTTGAGACCATTAAGACCTACAAGAAAAACGTTTTCGATCTCGACGAAAATACCAGAGCTTTGGTTGCTGAAAAATGGAGAAATAATTTTGATAAATATGGATATGAGATCTGACCCGGAGGAATTCGGCCAAATTTCATTGCAGTATTTCTTATTCAGAATTCATTTAGAGAATTGAGGTTGTTTGTTTTGACTCTCGATGGACCGCCTGATCGTTCAGAACCTCAGACAACCGGCACACCCATGATGCGCCAGTATTTGTCGCATAAGAAAAAACACCCTGACGCATTGCTACTGTTTCGTATGGGTGATTTCTATGAAATGTTTTTTGAAGACGCTGTAAGGGCCTCTCAGCTTCTTAATATAGCTCTTACAAGTAGAGACAAGAATAAGAGACAAAGCGTACCAATGTGTGGTTTTCCATACCATGCGTCGTCAGCCTATATTTCGAAATTACTGGGAGCCGGTGAGCGGGTTGCAATTTGCGACCAGGTTGAAAACCCTAAGCTATCAAAAGGACTTGTAAAGCGGGAAATTACCAGGATCGTGACACCTGGTCTAATAGACGATCCAGACGTTCTGGTGGCCAACGAAAACCATTTCACTTGCGCTATATCCAGTTTCAAGGGGGGAATAGCCTTAGCCATCTTGGATCTGAGCACCGGAGAGTTTTTGGTTACATACACTACCAATATCTCGCTAGCCAATCAGGAATTGATTAGAATAGGACCAAAGGAAACCCTTGTACAGAAGGACTTGTCTGCCACTGACCCACTCCAGTGTTTGTTTTCTCAGGACATCTATATTCATCAATTGGAAAGCTGGTCATTTGACCCCACAAATTGTAGTGAATTCTTGAAAGAATATTTTGGCGTTCAAAGTTTGGCTGGTTTCGGTCTTCAAGATCATGAGGGCCTTGTTTCAGTAGCTGGAGCGCTCTTGCAGTACGTGAGCCAGGCAAGGTCGGAGAAACTCGTTCATATTAAACATCCGAGGATGTACAGCCTTGATTCTTTTATGGTTCTTGATCAGTCTTCCATAAGAAACCTTGAAATTTTCAGAAATCTTCGTGACGGATCAGCCAATGG
Source organism: Desulfomonilaceae bacterium (assembly GCA_049967315.1). Classification (GTDB taxonomy): domain Bacteria; phylum Desulfobacterota; class Desulfomonilia; order Desulfomonilales; family Desulfomonilaceae; genus CAJBEZ01. Next base: position 6,328 of record JBMFSZ010000096.1, on the reverse strand, counting down.
GTCGCTAATAGGTGTTGTTGACAAAACCAAAACTCCAGTGGGAGGCCGGCTTCTAAGAAAATGGCTTGCCTATCCACTCTTGAACGTTAAAGAGATCTCGAATAGGTCGGACTTTACACAGGATCTTGTGGAGAACTTTTCTGTTCGTAGGACCATCCGAGAAGTTCTGAAAAACTTTGGTGATCTGGAGCGGCTAGCTGGAAAAATAGCATTGAAAACCATTTCTCCTAGAGATCTTATCCAGTTACGGACGTCAGTTCAGAAGATACCGCTTGTAATTGAACAACTAAAGGAATTGGAAAGTCCTCTTGCTATTGATCTCATGGACATGGATGATTTGTCGTACGTTGCTCATGCCATAGAACTTGTAATCGTCGATGACCCCCCGGCCAGCATCAGAGAAGGAGGTGTTATACGAACCGGCTACAATTCAGAACTTGATGAGCTCAGAGAAATTGCCCAATCTGGCAAAAAATGGATAGCCAATATCGAAAAGAGAGAAAGAGCGGCCACCGGCATACCAAATCTGAAGATAGGGTACAATAAAATTTTCGGCTATTTCATAGAGGTAACCAAGAGTTTTCAAAATAAAGTTCCTCCTCACTACATCAGAAAACAGACTTTAGTTAGCGCTGAACGCTACATAACTGAAGAGCTTAAAGAATACGAACTCAAAGTATTAAATTCACATGATAAATCTCTTGAACTTGAGGAACAAATTTTTTCGAACCTCAGAAACAATTTGTTACAAGTTTTAGAACGTATCCAGGATACAGCTCAAAAAATAGGTATCATTGATGTAATCAGCTCGCTGGCAGAATTATCCGTCACTAATAATTACACTCGGCCAAATGTAAATGACGAGGATAAAATAACTATAGTCGAAGGCCGCCATCCTGTAGTTGAAGCCTTCGTTTCAAACGAGACGTATGTTCCTAATGACACGGCTCTGGACAAGTGCGAAAATCAAATAATGATTATTACTGGTCCCAACATGGCGGGGAAATCAACCTACATGCGACAGACTGCGCTAATAGTTATATTGGCGCAAATAGGAGGTTTTGTGCCTGCTAAAGAAGCTACCGTAGGAATAGTGGACAGAATTTTCACCAGAATAGGCGCATCTGATTATCTTTCTTTTGGGCAGTCTACTTTCATGGTTGAAATGACTGAAACCGCCGAGATACTTAATAACGCTACTCATCGTTCGCTCGCTCTACTCGATGAAGTTGGGCGGGGAACTAGCACTTTCGATGGTCTTGCTATTGCCTGGGCTGTAACCGAATTTCTTCATGACATGCCAGGAAAAGGTGGGCCCAGAACGATGTTTGCCACACACTATCATGAATTGGTAGACCTAGCGTTAATAAAGGATAGAGTTAAGAATTTTAATTTTGAAGTGCGGGAATGGAAAAACAAGATAGTTTTTTTACGAAAAATTAGGCCGGGGGGCGCAAGCCGGTCCTACGGTTTACATGTTGCGGGTTTGGCGGGGATTCCTGAATCAGCCATTTCCAGGGCATCGGAAATACTAGCTAATCTCGAAAAAGAAGAAATAGATCCCAAAGGGCATCCCAAGATTTCACGAAGCAAGAATTCCCGACCTAAAAACAAACGGCAGCCGGACCAGATTGAATTATTTGCTTCGCCAGCCGAAGAACTGCTTCGAGAAATCAAATCCCTGGACATTGAACAACTAAGTCCTATAAATGCCTTGAACATTCTATGGGAATTGAAAAGAAAATATTCGGATGTTTAGCTTGATTGCGTCACAGATGAATATTTTACACTGAACCAGGACAAATCAATCATGTTTTTGCAAGACTTAGCAACCATATCTTTGAGACAAATCCTCAGGAATAGACGTCGTTACAAGGGTGTTATAATTGGCATAGCAGTCGGAATCGCGGGAATTATTGTTGTATTGACCATGGGAGACTCAGTGGAACAGAATTTAGGCCAGAATCTTGAACTTCTTGGAAGCGCTACTATAGTAAAGGCCAGTTTCGACTATACGAAGAGCAAACGCAAACACGGCGGGCAATATTTTCCCAAGGATGTAGAAGATATCAAAAAATTGCCTGGTGTTAAATCGGTATCGCCTGTAGTCGTAACATACCCCACATTTACTTACAAATTGAACAAAATGACAGGAAGACTACTGGGAGTAGAGGAGAATTTTTTTGACACGATACACATCCCGATAGCCAAGGGTCGCAGAATCACCGCAGATGACGTCGCGTGGAACAGTAGCGTCTGCGTTATAGGTAAAGAAGTTGTTCGAACTCTCTTCTCAAAAAATGAAGACCCTCTGGGTAAACAACTTTTTGTTGGAGGTCATTTGTTTCGTATTATCGGAATCATAGGTGGAGTCGAAGATCCAACATTCATGACCACAATAATGATACCGATCTCCGTCGGGCGGGCGCGTTTTGCAGATATGTACGATATCAAGAATATTTATGTTAGAGCAATCAATTGGGATGCAGTCGCACAACTTCAGAAGGATTTATATAAACTGCTTACTACGAATCAACCTGGCTATGCGGAATCCATGGAAGTAAGGTCATTTCCTGAACGAATTAAAACCATTCAGCATGCAGTCCTACTAGTGAAGGTTTTTCTTTATTCTGCCTTGTTTGTAACTGTAATTTTAGGTGGAATAGGCATCATGAATGTCATGTTATCTGCCATAAGGGAGAGAACCAAGGAAATCGGGCTAAGAAAAGCTGTTGGCGCAACAGAGAAGATGATTCTTTCACAATTTCTTTTTGAATCAGTTTCCATTAGCTTGACTGGCGCCATTATTGGAATAATTTTGGGATTTGTTTCAGTTGAAATCCTAAAGGAGATTTTCCACACTCAACCAGCCTACGGTATTTTTGCTTTGAGCGTGTTTGGTGGGGTTCTATTCGGGGTAATTCTAGGCATAGCTTCCGGAGTTATGCCTGCAATAAAGGCTAGTGGCTTGGACCCGGCGGAATCCATGAGGTTCGAGTAATCTGAGGGGTCCGCCCTTACTAATTTCATGTCAGATCCTTAGTAAGGGCGTTTTGTTATTGACTACCGTTATTTGAGGCTCGAAGCCACGAGCTCAGTAATATCCAAAACTTTTATCTTTCCCTTTTTTTCCTTGCGAGCTTTTGCGGCTGCCTGGTTAAATGAGCCTTTACATGAAGGGCATGCTGAAACAATAGCGTCAACTCCCATATCTATGGCTGAAAGCAATCTCTTGTAACCGATATCTGAAGACAATTGATTGTCGAATCCTTTTAGCCCTCCCCCGCCACCGCAACATTTTGCCAGCGCCCGGTTAAGAGGAAACTCAACCAACTCCACTCCCGGGATAGCCTTCAAAATGTTTCGGGGTGGTTCATAGATTCCCATGTGGCGCCCCATGTCACATGGATCATGGTAGGCAACTTTAATGGTTTTAACGTCCTGCTTAAAGTTTAGCCGATTTTGTTCAATAAGCTTCTCGATCAATTCTACAGCGTGGGTTACCTTGTATCCGTTTAACGCTCCATAACGTGGGTAGAGGTCTCTGAAGGTCTTTAGACAGCCTGCGCATGTGGTAAGTAATTCCTTGGGTTTGTATCTTGAAATGGTCTCGGAACAAATATTCAGAGCTTTTTTGAACGTGGTGGTATCACCAACCAGATAAGCCAAATATCCGCAGCATTTTTCTTCTTCCCCCAAAGCTCCGTAATTGATCCCCGCCTTTTCCAATATTTCAATAATTGAAGGTATTATCCGTATATCCTGAAAACTGGTTACACAACCTACATGCAAGAGCACTTCTGTTTCCCCGGGAACAGCTTTTTTGAAGTTTGAAGGATAACTGTCGGCCCGCTTTTCCTTGGGAGCTAACAATGGATTAAAGGAATCGATCATGGAAGAAAGGGCCAGCTTGAAAGAATCTGGAAGAAAGCCTTCACTGACCAGACGTTCTCTGGCGCTTCGAATTATGTCCGAAACTTTTACCTGGGCTGGACAAACTGATCTACAATTTAAGCAAAGCATGCATTGGTAGAGTCTCTTGGCCAAATCTGCTGATGGTTTAATTTTACCTGTAAGCATGTTAAAAGCCAAAGTTACCCTTCCCTTGGCATTAAGCGATTCTAGGGTAGATTCGGCAAAAGTTGGACATCCTGCTCGACAAAAACCGCACTGGATACACGCTATAACTTCGTTGTCTACGTTACCCGGGAAATTTTTTATAGTGTGCGGGGTTTTTAAATAGGGATCAAAGCTATTTTCATCAAGAATATCTTTTATGGCGTCGTCAAAGCCCATTTTCCCGGGATTTAATATATTGTTCGGGTCCAGGGCCATTTTAATGGATTTCATCACATTGAGAGATTCACCTAGCTGCCTCCCGATATACGGCGATTTTGCGATACCGACACCGTGTTCCGCCGAAAGTGTTCCGCCAAATCTTATTGTCATGTCTATGAATTCCAGAGCAATACCCTTTACTTTCTCCCATTGCTCAGGCTCAGTAGGATTCATGATAAATGTGGCGTGCAAATTCCCATCACCAATGTGACCGAAAGTGGCTATTGGAAAACCATACTTGGCTCCTACCTTCTGGATCTCGGAAATGGTTTCGGGTATTCGGCTAATAGGAACCCCGAAATCTTCGACCAGCGGCACCAAACGGTAGCCGGCCTGCAAGCGACTCATGGCGGGAACTAGACCACCTCGGGCGGCAAATAGTTTCGCTTTTTCGACAGGGTTATCTGACCAAATATTTTCGATACCTCCGACCGACTTGCAAATCTCGTTTATCCTTTCAATTTGTTCGGTAACCGCGGCCTTAGAACCATCCAACCCCATAAACAGTTGGCAATTAACTTCTTTGGCAATGTCCATTTTAAGAGCGTCTCTGGCTACATCTAAACAAACATTGTCGAGAATTTCACAGGTGGCCAGTTCAAGACCGGAAGTGAAGATTCGTTCCACGGCTTTTCCCGCTGTTTCTACGTCAGGAAAAGAAGCTTTTGCAAAAGCCTCATATTCAGGCATTGGGAGAATTTTTACAGTAGCTTGGGTAATGATACCTAACGTTCCCTCGGAACTGGAAAACAGTTGATTAAGATCGTAACCCGCCGTGGTTTTAGGAGCGAGGTCACCCGTTTTAATAATCCGGCCGTCTGCTAATACCACAGTAAGAGCCTTGACATAATTCTTGGTAGTTCCATATTTAGCAGCCCTAACACCACTGGCGTTGGTGGAAATCATGCCCCCGATAGTAGCAATTGCCGCGCTACCCGGGTCAGGCGGGAAAAAGTGACTAGGCGCCAATTGTGCGTTTAGCGCGTTACAAATAACTCCCGGTTGGACCACAGCGTAACCATCAGCTTTATTTATTTCGAGAACAGAATTCATTCTTGTGAAATCTATTATGATACCGCCCTTCGCCGCCAGTACAGCCCCAGTAACTGAAGAGCCTGTTCCCCGAGCTACCACAGGGATCTTTTCTTGATTTGCGAACTTGACAAGTTGACTGATCTGTTCAGTATTTGAAACGAAAACAATAGCTTGAGGAATTCCAGAATGGATTGACATGTCTCTCGAATAGGCCACACAATCGACATAAGACGTAGTCACGTTGTCTGGCCCCACGATTTTGCTCAACGGATCAAACAGATTCATTTCGATTCTTCTCCTGATGGCAGTGTTTAAGTTATTCAACAATAATCAGCTATTAGGACTGTCCAGTTTTTATTTTCTCTAAAGAGCATGTATGCCAAATCCTTCATTGCTATAACAAAATGATATCTCATCATCAACCGCAAATCAAATGCGGATCACTTTTGAATAGCACGAAAATTCCATCGACACATCTAATGATTTGGGCACCAAGTAACATTTTGGTCGCGTAAATTGAACTACACAATCATAAAAATAGGACTGTCGGCGAATTCTTAAAACAACGCTAGGAAGTAAGTAGCATTCGTTCACAATAATGAAAAGTCGTTTTCAATGCTAGTATTGCTGTTCCCTTTTCAGACAATACAATTTCTTGTGGATTGGCGCTTGTAGGTCAGGGTGAGTTTCTTGAACAGATTGCTACACTTTACATTGATTTTAGCGTGTGCTATTAATTTTTGATTAACTTGACGGACTCATTCAAATCGCAGAAGAGGAGATTGGAAATTGGCTTTCGAGAGTGAAAAAAAGAAATCGATTATAGAAAAATTTCGAATACACTCTTCAGATACTGGTTCTCCAGAAGTTCAAATAGCGTTACTGAGTGAAAGAATTGGATATCTGACGGAGCATTTCAAAGTTCACAAAAAAGACCATCATTCGCGTAGAGGTC
>JBMFSZ010000095.1:0-10345 GCA_049967315.1 Desulfomonilaceae bacterium | reverse complement strand
ATGACTTAACGCCACCTCGAGCGTGCCTATCCTGGTTGAATATAAAACCGCCTCAAAAAGAGAGCAGTTCGCCGAAATAAGAATTGTAAGAGACACTATTATCAATAGAATTGTCATCACGAGCCCCTCATTCCCTGAAGCTCAAGTTCACTTCTGTCATAAAAAAATAATGTTGAAATGCAAAGTTTGATTAAGAGGCGCCTGAAAATCTAACGCGGCGCGACGTAGATTCACACCGCGTTTTTTCAGCTATTTATTGGGGCAATCATGTTAATCTCTATTACTAGAGATCCTGAAGCGCTAGGTTATTAGGCCAAGATTAAGTCAGAGTCCGCGGACAAAGTTTTTCCATCTTTAAACTCAGATTTGGGTCGACAGCGATCTTTTCGGCCGGCTTTAGCCGTATGACACCATATCCCTTTTGCCTGTACCGCTCATCGTCATGCATCACGATTGCCCTCGGGATGAATTTTAACTGGAAACCGGCGTCAAAGAGGCGCCTCGAGAAGGAGACATCCTCGCCCTGATAAAAACCGAGGTCGTCATTCCATGAATGATCATCAAATATGTAGTCCTTGTATATTCCGTAGCCCCCTGTGACATACTGACACTTGTCAAAAGTCTGGTCATAAGTTCTTAAGAAAGTATAATTCTCGATAATGTTGACCCAATCGCAGTAACGCGAAAGGTCCGGATTAAGAATGATTCCGGTAGCCACATCAAAGTCGCCCTTGACACCATTAACCGCCTGCGCCCACTTAGGATGGAGCAGAAAATCATCATCCAGACATACAAATTTGTTAAACTGTGCCGCTTTGGCCAGGACATTTCGCATTGCTCCCAGCCTGCCCTGGTTAGCTGCGTCCTCCATAGGGAACGTTCTGACCCCGTCTGTGGAATTCAAACCCGAAACACAACCAGCCACCAAAATCTCATATTGGTCCTGATTTAATTTCTGAAACCTTATTGAATCCAACAACTTGGCTAACTTGTCTGGCCTCTTGCCGTTGGTGATTATTCCAAAGCTGAAACCTTTGGATTTGTGGGACGTTCTTGTCCGGCCTGGCATCGTTGGTGGCAACGCCTTACCAAATTCAGTGAGCAAATCAATTCTTGCAGAAAGGGTCAAAATTTCAAGACGATGTATCGCAGCTATGTTATCCTGCATTTCGTTACGCAAGATCTCAATTTCCTGTTCAATTGCCCGCACATCTTTGTTGAGTTCAAGTGAGGAGGATCCTGAAGCCAGATTAAATTCCTCGCTACGGCGATTCCCGTTGCCTGAACTCAGGTTAGCTAACTGCTGCCTTAGCAATCGGACCTCATCTCTAAGCGACTCCAGTTCCTTGGTTCCATTATCATCCCATATTCTAGTGAATACTGATTTTACCTTTTTTAATATATTTATTTCGTGCATATCTTTTCTCCGAATAACGGCTGGTAGAATTTTCCACTTTGTGAAAAACCTTCCAAAGAGGGTTATTTACAGTCCAAGACACTCGAAAATGCCATAGATTATCCCAGCCCTTCACGTATCTATCCCCCTGGCCGGCTCAACCGACATCATCTTTGAAATGATAGGAGTTAACCCATAGAAATACAATAAAAATTTTACAGGATATCAAAATGATTTTTCATGTCCCATCAGGTCAAACTCTACCCGAGTTCGAAGATCACGCCTCTCACGATCATTGAGACCGTATTTCTCGAAAAAGCCCGTCAAGGTTTCCCGAGCAAGTCCAGGAGCCCTTCTAGACACTACAGGCAATTGAAATTCCCAGTATAATGAGCGCAAATCGATAAGATCCTGATCTTTCAATTTCTGGTTGCAGGATCTAAGGTTCCGGTTACTGATCCAGATGGCGGCCTGCAATTGATCATCATAATTCTTGACTGACGCTTGTTCACCTGCAGTATTCAATCTGTATTGATAAAGAAATTCCGGAATTATATGAGTATTATTTCTTCTGGAAATCCTTGACCAAAGATCAAAGTCCTGGGCAAAACGTAGACAGGTATCGTACATCCCCGCCGTTATTACTGAAGATCTCCTGAACATGATTGTTCCATGGCCGTAGTTGTTATGAAAAAGTAAACGCCACAAGCGGTAATTGGGATTGGTTATCAAACTCTTTTTTTGTAACAACTTTCCAGTTTCGTCGACTACTTCAAAAAATGTCCCAACCAGGTCGAATTCCGGGGAGGAGGAAATGATTTCATACTGCTTCCCCAATCTGTCAGGCAGACAAATATCGTCAGCGTCCATCCTGGCTACGTATTCAGCGGTGGCAAGTCCAAGGCCCTTGTTCAGCGACCTTGTTAGCCCCATGTTTTGCTGTCTAAAAAATCTTATCCTGCTATCAGCAAAACCACGAATTATTTGAGATACGGGTTCAGAGGAACCATCATCGATGACAAGTAGCTCAAAATCACTGAAAGACTGGGTGAGAATGCTTTCAACAGCAGCCCTAAGATGTGGGGAACCATTGAAAACCGACATTAGAACTGTAACTTTAGGATGAGACATGCTTGAATAAAAGTGTCAAATTATGGCAAGAGCCTCTGCTACTCGGGACCTGCATCATTGAGACGGCTGCGGTGAATATCATTCAAAATTGAAAGTTCCAGACGCCCAACACTCTCAAGCGAATAATTTTCCACAACGTAATTCCTGGCTCGTATCCCTAAACTCTTTGCCATTTCGTGGTCTTTAAGGACCCTCAATATAGCGTTTCTCAGGCCATCCGGATCTGTGGGACAAAGCAAGCCGTTATACCCATCCCGGATTATTTCTCTAATTCCTGGGGAATCACATCCAATAACCGGAACAGCGCAAGCCATGGCTTCAATTAAGGCTTTGGGATGTCCTTCATAAAACGAAGGCAATATAAATACTTTTGCTCCATTAATATATTCTGGAAGCTCGGAGTTGCGAACCCCTCCTTCCCAAACAAGTTTGTCTCCAAGGTCCCTGTATTTGTCCTGCAGCAAAGGTCTTAGTTTGCCCTCACCGACAATTCGCAATTTGACGTCTAAAGGGCGGACAGCCTCAAACAGAGCCTCAAGGTTCTTTTCACGAGCTATCCGGCCCACAAAAATTAGAGTGTCATCATATTTGGGAACGTTTATTGGTCGAAATACTTTTGTGTCGACATAGTTAGGAATGACAACAACCCTGTTTTCAACCCCACTAATCCTGGATAACACGTCCTGTCGCATAGCCGGGGTTGTCACGAACACCCGATCAGCGACCGTAAAAACTTTGTTTTCGACACGGAGAGCATATTTCGTGACTTCAGCGTCAGCTCCGTGCTCTAACCTGCAATTCCGGGACCACATGTATCCACAACGTGAAACCAACCGTTTCCCGAATTTTGTCGCTACATCCAAGGCAAGCTCAGATCCGTAAGTCTGGTTTGTCTTTATTATGTCCAGGGATTCGCAGGTATCATAATGAATCCGTGCCAGGTCCGACTCATATTGCTCCAGTTCTTGGCCATATTGATTGCAGCAAATCTCTATTCCGCCTAACCGGTCCAGATATTTTAGGTCTCCGCTATCGCCGTAAGTAAAGAAGGAAACTCTATTGCCATCGTCAATCATGCGAAGGTAAACCGCTATCTCCCTGTCGAGGTTACCTACCATGTCCCAAGTTCTGAGAGAAACGCCACGTGTGAAGAACAAGCCTAGATGAAAGTTCATGAAGCTATTTCTTTAGCTATGGAGAGATACTTCCCCGCCACATCTTCAAGCTTTGACACTGTGATCATGTTACGAAAAAAATTATAATTGTCCGAAATTTTTTCTATTTGAACCAAAATTTCTTCCTGGTTTCTAAAAGGTAATCCTCCAACTGAAGCCAGTTCTGGATGTCCGCCATCCTCGTAGTAAATAGCGGGCAGCCCACAGGATAGAGCCTCTATCAAAGCGTTTGAACACGGATCGTTTTTGCTGGCTGTAATATATATGTCATGGTCTCTCAGTATATCAGCCAGTTCTTCTGAGGGCACAGGCGGTATATGTTTTATCCTTTTAAATTGCTCAGACACATTTCCAACGAAGGTGTATTCAAACCGATCCCAATTGAGATTCTTTTCGATCCATCGATAGATTGGCCCTCCCTTTCGGGGATTGTCCGACCAACTCGTAGAAATCAGTTTCACCCTGTTTTTTATGTCGAAACGTTTGGTCTCACTGGGATAAAAGATGTCACTATCTACAGCGTTGTGGATAATGACCGGATACACGGGTCTGTATCCCATTTCTGTGATCCGTTGATATGTCCATGCCGACTGCAAGACCGTAACAGACGCAAACTTCTGGTTAAGGTCAAAACAGAGTTCATCCTTTTCCCGATCATAGCCTCTAATCAGATGAATAGGCCCGTCGATCCTGTGAACAACGTTCAGGCGGTGGTTTTTGCTGAATTTCAAAAATCGATCGACATCGAAATGGATCGAGTTCAAAACATAAGCGTCAATCGATTCATCCAGCTCGTTCTCGCGCACGTCCACTCCCAGCTTGATTAAACCCTTTTTCAACGCAAGCATAAACTGGTTTCCCCCTCCATATGGGGGTTTGAAGAAACTATGCCACAGGCAAATAGTGAATTTCGAATTTGATTTCGTTTTAGCTGAGGCCTTATTCTTGAAATACTCAACGCTTCTAGGCGCATGGGCGCCAAAATCGGCTAACGATTTCCTGGATGACAGAGCAGAGCCAATCTGCGAGTAAATTCGCTCAAAATACGGAGCCGCTGACAACGGTGAATGTTTTTCCACCACCCGTCGATGAAATCCTTGAACCATGTGTCCCAACGCATTGTTAACAATATCGCTGGCAATTATTTCTACAGCTTCGATGGGATGATCAAACAGACATTCCGGATCAAGTGTTTCAGTCGCCAATCCAACACAGGAACTAATGACCTTCCTCCCAGAAGCGCCAGCCTCAAGGATAGCGTGCGGACCTCCTTCCGATCTACTGGTTACAACGTACAGATCGAGCATGTTGTAAAGCAGGTTTAGCGTTTCACGCGGGAGGGCGTTGACTCTCAGGTCATCTGTCTCAACTTCCGTTCCAACATAGGTGAACGGAATACCCCTTTCACGCAAATGCTTTAAGAGCCAGTGCCGTCGAGGCCCAGCCAGAACGGCATGGAAATTTAATCTTCTAGTCTTGAGTTCGGTCAGAATTTCCAGAAAAATATCCGGCCCCTTGACTACCTTCGGGGTCGAAAGATCGTGACCTTCAGAATCCCTCTGAAATGATCCTATAAGGTAGGAATCAGAAGGCAGGCCATACGTATTCCGCAATTTTACGATTGCAGGGTCGTTCGGCATGAGGGGTTTAAAAACATTGGTATCTATAACGTAAGGCACAAATTCACTCTGGATACCAACAGATTCAAGCTGTTTTTTCGCCTGGGAATTCCTGGATATCCACGTCGAAATCAAAGGGACCGCGTGCCTGTGAGTCATGAGGCTGAAATACCGGAATGGCTCGCCAGGAACATGAGAGACGATCCATTTTCCCTGAATTTTGTCCCATGGGAGTAGATTAAGTCCTTCCCACCAAGCCATGTGAACCACTTCACTCTCATCGAAATCGACCAGATCAACTATCCCCCCCAGGGCCATAGCGGACAGACGTATATCCTCATCGATAGCCCAACCCAGACTATCTCCGCCGGTGAGAAAAACCTTTATTCTTTTTTCGTTTGGCAACATTTAACTCCAGGACTTCTCTTCTCAGCCATCAAAAACGGTTGGCCATTCAATCCAGGCGCGATCTATCAACCGAACTGCAGTCAGTCACATCTTTGATTAATGAATTGTAGATGAGGTCCGACCACGTTTCGAAACCGGTCCCTGTTTTGTGCTCTCCAATCGACTTACGAACTCCTCGTCCCAGGTGAAGAAATATTATGTTCCAGTCATCATCGAATGCGCGGTCAACCCTGACGCGTTTCAGAGGAGCCCCTGCCGGTATTCGTTCATCGAGTTCGGGAGACCAGAGGGTATTATTGCACGCGAAAATTTCGTATCCCTCCTCACGAAGCCTTAATGTCACATTGTCTCCAACGTCCCGCTGGGGCAGATCTGGAAACACATTTAGCCCAAGCCGTTTATAAAGTTGGAAGTCTACCATGTAACCGAGCACGTGCAAGACACCTTCGGGGGTGCGTGTCCTGTCGAGACGAACACCAGCAGCTCGAACATTGTTCACAATCTTGGACCGAAGAAAGGACAACCAGCCTGGAAAACATGGAAAGGTATCCATGTGCATGAACATGACTAACGTCGATAGAGGGTCAATAAGCCTGATACCAATTTCCAGGCCAATTGCATTTGCATAACTTCCCCAGTTCTTCTGATCTTCCACGATTTCATGGTCGGCTAAACCTGAATGAGCTTCAGGAGGTAATGGCTCGACCCGATTCAGGGCAATATTGACGCCGTTTCTTTCTAATAACCAATCGAGATTTTCACGGGGAGAATTATTGTCTACCACCCAGACTTCATGACTCTCGGGTGTGAAATGTTGAATGCCATCAAGGCATGTTTTCAACAGCCCCTTGCCAACTTCGTTGGCCAGATGGGAAACAACTATAAGTCTTGGGGAACCCACCGGCAAAGCTGTTTGCTGAAACAACTCAATAGAGTAGTTTCTCCCATCAATCTCCAAGTCAACATATTCCGGTGACTTTACCAACATCGTGTCCTTTCGACTGGTTTGGACTAGCCCAGTTTAGTGCCGCAAATCATTACGCTGTCACACCAGTCAATCCTGAATTCCTCGCAAACCGTTTCAACAACCCATCGCTTCAAAGGGTCCCTGGTAAGCGGGAATTTGTTGTACCGTGACATGGCATCAATTTCAAAACCAGCATATTTGAAAAGACTGTAGAGATCATTGGCTACCCAAGGTGTAATATGGGATATGTCGCGCTGACGAACAGGATGGGCCGTGTTAGGGACAGTAGCTATAAATTTCCCCGTTGTGGTCAATTTCGAAAAGGTGGCGCTAACCATATTCAACGCATCCGGAACACTGAGGTGTTCCAAAACCTGATTCGCAATCGCTAGATCAAATTCTAGATCCTCAGGAATTTCCGCAAACGACCGAAAATCAAATATACCGTCGGGGTCAGTGTCCAGGCAGTAGTAATATGACGTAACCCTACGTATTGTCTTCTCAAAGGGCTTATGAGCGCCTGCGCCAATATCCAGGATCCTGATTCCGGGAGCCAGGAGTTCACCAACTAGCTCGTCAGGCGTTTCAATTGGGAAATTGAGGATGGCCCCGAACCGTTTGAAACACTCGCTCCTCCATCTCATTAGCCGATTCCACGAATGTGCCAATGATTCAGTCATAAACCTGTTCCTTGAGTAAAGAGTTCTGAGATACATCTTGAACACATGGAGAGTTCTTCGCCTCATCAAACGGAATCAGATTCCACTCAATTTTCCCTCGAACGATACCTCGAGATCGTTCAGGGCCTATTACTGCGAAATTCACTAAACCTGCTATCCTTTCGAGCGTTTCAAATGATACAGCGTCCCTGACTGCAAAATGCGCTTCATAGGCTCCTGTGGAGAGCCTGTTTTCCGCATACCATGCTCGTAAAATATAATGATTACGAGGACCTGGTCCGGAAAGTCCGTCTTCTTTGGAAACGTTCCACTTGCATAGTATGCCAGCCATGTTATGAAGCCCAAGAGAAAACATTGGGTGTTCCAGGTCCCGATGAATGTGCAAGTCAACCTCGATCCCGAACGGTTGTCCCGACTGAATCTCGGTCAATGTATTCCCGTTCTCGTCAAACAACCTGGCCCCGAAGATGTTCACGTCTTCGCTGGTGAGGCGAGCTCTTACACGATGTTCAACACGCTTCTGTTCAGCCCTAAAGACCAGCGTTTCATAAGCGTTAATGGCTTCAAGAGCAGTGCCATCTGCGATCAGTCTCCCGCGTTCGAGCAGGATTCCCCGCTTGGCTACGAACTGAAGCGTCTCAAGGCTGTGACTGACAAGCAGTATCGTTGCGCCACTTTCCCGGAGTTCTCGAACTCTGGCCAGACTCTTGTTCTGAAACTTCAGGTCACCAACGGCAAAAGTCTCATCTATAAGGACCACATCACTCCGAATATTTACTGCTACGCCAAATCCCAGGCGACTCAACATCCCGCTCGAATACATTCTTACCGGCTTGTCTAACCATTCTCCCAACTCTGTAAAATCTTCCACATCCGGCAGTATCCTCTCGGTCTCTGAGCGAGACAATCCCATAATTACGCCTAAAAGGCGTACGTTTTCCCTTCCAGTTAGTTCAGTGTTCAGACCTGCGTTCAATTCAATCATCGGGAAAATACGACCCAGTATTTCGACCCTACCTCTGGTCGGAGCCGTCACACCGGCCAACACTTTTAGCAGTGTGCTTTTCCCGGCGCCGTTACGTCCGACTATGCCAACAGTTTCTCCTCGACGGACTTCGAGACTAACATCCCTTAAAGCCCAGGAATTATCATCTTCACGATCAATCTTTTTACCTTTCAGCAGATTTATGCCCTTATGGATAAATCTTGGCATGGGAAGACCGTATCTTTTCCAGAGGCCATCAATCCTGATAGTTACATCACTAGACATAATCTTTCACAACACGTCTGCAAAATACTCCGAGAGCTTTCGGAAAAGAGGCCAGGAAAATGAAAGTATCGCCACCATCATGACGAAAGCAATGATCAGTGGCTTCATCTCGGGGGCATCTCCCTTGATCAGTACGGATCTGAACCCTTCAATTACGCCTACCATCGGGTTAAGCATGTAAATGGAGCGCCAGGCTTCAGGAACAGAGTTTAAGGGGTAAATCACGGGAGTTATAAAGAGCCAGGCCTGCATCAAGAAGGGACTGGCGAATATGAAATCTTTCCTGAACGTTCCGAGTCCAGCCAACAGTATGCCAATGGCAAAAGACGAACCAATCATCAAAATTACGAGGAAAGGGGTCCACAAAATAGATAATCCGATTGATACCTTGAACCAGACAATAAGTATTGCCAATAGAATAGACGACATCCCAAAATCAAAAAGAGTGGCAAAAACAGCCGCTAGAGGAAAAACTTCCCTTGGCATGGAGATTTTTTTGATTATCTCAGCGTTCTGAATGATGCTTGGGCCGCAGGCCGAAACAGAATTTGTAAAGAACGTCCAGGGAACAAGGCCAGCGTAACTAAAAAGGATATATGGCGCCCCATCACTGGGAATATTTACAAAACCTCGTAACATGTTGAACAGAAGCATCAACACCAGGGGTTGAATAAAAGCCCACCACATGCCTAGCGAGGAACGCCTGTAGCGACTCGTCACATCACGAACCACGAGCGCTCTTAACAGACTGAAAAATCTGTTAAATCTTTGCCCGCGTGATGAAATGTTAATGTATCTGCCACGGGTTTCGGATATCACGCCTGACAATTTGTCACTCCATCGATTTCACATAAAAAACAGGACTCGTGAATTTCGCAACGAGCCCTTTCGCAAATTCGTCCCGAGCTTTTAGCCAATTAATCGCTAGAATCTTTAATCGTTCGACCCTGACTCCTTAGATCCGGTTGCTGGTATCACGAAATCAACTCTCCGGTTCTTCGGATTTTTGGTCATCTGAATTCGCTTCTCTCTCTCTACGTTTCTCGAACAGACGTAATACATGAATACCCGTTTCATAGAACACGAGTAGAGGGATAGCCATTAGAGATTGATTAACTACATCTGGCGACGGTGTCAAGATGGCCCCAATGATAAAAGCCAGCACTACAAAGTAACGGCGCCCCTTTTTAAGGAATTCGCTGTTGACTACTCCAAGCAATCCCAGAAACACAATTATTATGGGTGTCTCAAATATTAAGCCAAATGATAGCATCAGGAGCATCACCAGAGAGACGTACTCTCTTATGGCGATCATTGGTTTAAGTTCTGGGGTTGAATAACCAAGAAAGAATTTGAACGCCGCAGGAAAAACAAGGAAATAGGCGAACGCTGCGCCAAGGAAGAACAATAAAGTGGCGACCGCAATAAATGGAGCGGACAGCTTACGCTCTTTTTCCAGTAATCCTGGGGCCACAAATATCCAGATTTGGTACAAAATGAAAGGTAAGGTAATAAATATAGCTGTTATAAAGTCTACTTTAAGGTAAACAAAGAAGGGGTCGGGGAGACTCGTAAACACGAGTGATGAGCCTTTAGGGAGGAACCTTATTACCGGCGCTGCCCAAAAGCTGAACAAATGCTCAGAAAAGGCCAGACAGACGAAGAAAACGAGCAGAACAGCAATAGTGCTCCTGATCAG
>JBMFSZ010000094.1:0-10469 GCA_049967315.1 Desulfomonilaceae bacterium | reverse complement strand
ATTCAGGATGCTATCTTTGTCAACCTTGAGGATTTCCGAACACTTGTTAAGGAGAGGTGATAAAGGGTAATAGACATGACCATCCTCAGCCAACTGATTCAAGATGTAAATTATACCAGCCTCTAAACGTAGTGGCGCAGCCTTTGCGATGCCCAGTTTTTCAGCTATCTTGTCGGCAGTCACAAAACCTATTCCGAATATGTCCATCGCCAGTTTGTAAGGGTTTGTTTTTACGATCTCAATGGATCTCTTGCCGTATTGTTTGTATATTTTGGCAGCGTAGCCCGCGCTTACGTCATGGCTCTGCAGGAAAACCATAACTTCACGTATTT
Source organism: Desulfomonilaceae bacterium (assembly GCA_049967315.1). Lineage (GTDB taxonomy): Bacteria > Desulfobacterota > Desulfomonilia > Desulfomonilales > Desulfomonilaceae > CAJBEZ01. The sequence goes on along the minus strand of JBMFSZ010000094.1, from coordinate 10,137 downwards.
GTTTCTGGTCTTCCCATGCACCGCGAATCATCCGTAGACGTTTCTCTCCTATCCCTTCAACTTCGCAAAGGCGGTCTGGCTGATCTTCTATGACGGTAAGGGTTTTTTCCCCGAATAGATTCACAATCCTTTTGGCCATTACTGGCCCAATTCCCTTTACCAGCCCTGAGCCCAGATATTTCTCGATCCCTGACACCGTGGCCGGCGTAAGCGTTTTATACTCCGTAACCTTGAATTGCTCACCGAACTGAGGGTGTGTCACCCACTCGCCAGTCGCGCTTATCACCTGCCCAGGCATGGGCGCCATCAGATTTCCTACCAACGTAACAAGGTCTCGACTTCCTTTGGCCTTTAAGCGAAGAATTGTAAAACCGTTCATCTCGTTGTGGAACGTGATTCGTTCTATCTGACCTTGAATTTTTGAGATCATCTAATAAAATCCTGAACAGCTGTATCCGTAACGGAAATACGGTTTAAATTAAGAAATATTGGCTAGGGCGTTACAAAATTGGCCTAGAATTGAGAATTTATCAAAATAAATTTTATGTCTTCACGAAAAAAACACAATGATATGCGGACATATTGACTATGGGAATCCGTGTTATTTACCTTAACTGGATTTTGGAGTTCGCATGTGCCTGATATTGGTTTCGTTTAATAATCATTCCCGTTACCGCCTGATTCTTGCAGCCAATCGGGACGAATTTTATGAGAGGCCCACGGCGCCAGCCGATTTCTGGGAGGACGACTTGAATGTCCTTGCGGGAAGAGACTTGAAGAAAGGCGGTACATGGTTGGGCGTTACGAAGCAAGGCCGGATAGCGGCGCTGACGAATTATCGAAATCCATCAAACCAAAAGGATGATGCGCCTTCGAGAGGCCATTTGGTGAGCGATTTTCTGAAAGGAACGGACTCCGATCCAACTGTCTATGGTCAAAAGCTTCTAAAAAATGTACATGACTATAATGATTTTAACTTATTGTTTGGACGACCTGACCAGGTCTATTTCCTGTCGAGCCAATCTTCGAGTGTAGAGATTTTACAGCCTGGAACCCATGGGTTAAGTAATCATCTCTTGGACACGCCATGGCCAAAAGTTAGAACCGGAGTCAAGGCGCTTGATCATGTTGTCTCATGTTGTGAAGATGTCTCACCGGAATCTGTGTTTAAAATTCTGACCGACACGAATCGACCTGCCGACGAGTTCCTGCCAGACACGGGTATAGGCTTGGAATGGGAAAGGATATTGGCGCCGATTTTTATTACCAGCCCGGTCTACGGTACTCGATCCTCTACAGTGGTAATGATTGATTTCGAAAATCACGTGAGTTTCGTGGAGAGGAGTTACGTTAATCAGGATCCCAACATTTTTACCGAAAAAACATTTGAATTCACGCTGGATGAATGTTGTTGACGCTTGTTGCCGACTTGGTAAATTCATTCGCGCCTTTACAGATCTTTTTCAGACGATTACAGTCACCTATTCAGAAGTTTTTCGAAACTATTTTTTTACTGCAACCGTAAAGAGACGCAGATGGTTTGCAGGTGTAGTTTTCTGTTTTGTAAAAATCTAGAATAAGTTGAGGTCGTTACAAACATGGACAACTGTTACAGACATCCGGACCGTCCTGGAACCTATTTTTGCCAAAAAGATGGAAACCGTATGTGCGAGGAATGCGCGTGTTGTCATAGCCCAAAGATTTATTGCCAGTTCCGGACCGCGTGCGTAATCAATATGTTGACCAAGCAGGGGGAATTAACGTCTTGCGCTGAAAAAATTGCAAATAATTCAAGTAAACATGATGAAAAAGTCTCTGTTTGAGGATGACAATCAATTTACTCGTGCATATCTGTATTTGTTGTTTGGGCATAGACGTGCTGTCCAGGCTATCACTTAATTCAATCTGAGTTGGAACTATGACAAAAAGAGATTACTACGAAGTTCTGGGCGTGGGTAAAAGCGCAGGGGCGGATGAAATAAAAAAGGCATACCGGAAGTTGGCTTTGAAATATCATCCTGACCGAAACAAAGGCGACAAGGCCGCGGAGGAAAAATTTAAAGAGGCCGCGGAAGCTTACGAAGTGCTCAGCGATGCAGAAAAACGGGGAATTTACGATAGATTCGGGCATTCGGGTCTCCAGCAACAGGGTTTCACAGGTTTCAGGAATTTTGATGACATTTTCTCTTCGTTTGGAGACATTTTTGAGGAGTTTTTCGGTTTTGGAGGTGGTTCGAGGATGAACCGTGTCCGCAGGGGAGCAGACCTCCGGCTGGACCTCACCATCGAGTTTCTGGAAGCAGCCTTTGGTAAAGAGACCGAAATTGAAATATCCAAACATGAATTGTGTGAATCATGTCACGGAGTTGGAACGCGTGGTGGTGCGCCTCCGGCAGTATGCTCTACTTGTGGAGGAAGAGGCCAGGTAACCAGATCGCAGGGTTTTTTTGCAATAAGCACTACCTGTCCCACCTGCCAGGGGGCTGGTACGGTTGTCACTGACCCCTGTGAGAAATGTCGCGGTGTGGGTCGGGTTCTGATCTCAAAGAAACTTTCCCTGAAAATTCCTCCGGGCGTTGAGAGTGGTTCTCGCCTCCGGTTAAATGGCGAAGGTGAACCTGGAGATGCTGGGGCGCCACCAGGTGACCTTTATGTATACATTAATGTCAAACCTCATGAATTATTCAAACGTGATGGAGACAACGTCATAGTTCTGACTCCAATGAGTTTTCCAATAGCCGCACTGGGTGGCCGCGTCGAAGTCAAAACGCTTGAGGGTGCAGAAAAGATTGAAATACCTAGGGGGACTCAATCCGGTCAGGATTTCAGAATCGCGGGTAAGGGTATCCCACATTTGAGAGGCCGTGGGCGTGGTGATCTGATAGCCGTGGTCTACATTCAGACTCCTAAAGATCTCACCCCTGAACAGGAAGATTTGCTCAAACGGTTGGCTGAGCTTGAGGGTTCAGAAATTGTAACGAAAAAAAGAGGATTTTTTTCCAGAAAGAAATAATGGATAGAATAACAGTTTTAGGAGTCGGCAACATACTCCTTCGAGACGAAGGCGTGGGGGTGCGTGTAATCGAAGAGCTTAAAAGGAACTATACTTTTCCTGAAAATGTAAGTCTTGTGGACGGAGGGACTCAGGGGTTGTGGCTATTGGCAACGATCCAGGAATCCGACCACCTTATTGTTGTTGATGCAGTCTTGGGGGGTGGCGAACCAGGTAGCATTTACAGATTTGAGAAGGAAGACTTGCCTAAAGGGCTCAGGCTTAAGCAGTCAGCACATGACAGCGACCTCGTAGAAGCTTTGAATTTATGCTCACTTCTGGAAAATGGACCAAAATCTGTAGTTGTCATAGGAGTGGAACCTCAGGACATAACGCCATTTGGTCTTGAATTGAGCCCGGAAATAGAGTGTCGGGTTGAAGACATGGTTAACAGGGTTATTATGGAAGTAGGGAAACTAGGAGTAACCCCACAAAAAATTAATTGAATGGTGTAAGCAAGTGTGTTAATCTAATTGCGCCCGGTGAGGGAGAGACAAAACCCCGAGATTCAGGGGGATCTTAGACGCTATAATTAATTGGTTTTGGGAGGCTGAAATATGCACATTAGAGGAAAGATCGCTTTTTGCCTGTTGGTAGTTTTTTCAGCTACATTATTGGTTGGTCTTGCTCTCGCAGCCAACAAGGCCCCCGAAGGGGATATCACCATTCATTCCGACCTGTTCAAGACTTTCAAGCAAGGTCCGGTTATTTTTCCGCACGCCAAACACAAAGCCCTTAAATGTACTGACTGTCACCATGAATACAAAGATGGAAAAAATGTATGGAAAGAAGGGCAGGAAGTTAAGAAATGCTCTACATGCCACAAGCTTGAAGCTAATGGGAAGATCGTAAAGCTTGAGAAGGCCTACCATGAAAAGTGCCAGACCTGTCATAAAAAGTTCAAGAAAGAAAATAAACCGACTGGTCCTGTTACCTGCACAAAATGTCACCAAAAGAAGAAATAGGCAAATTCGTTTTCCCTAATTAGCGCCGAATTGACTTTATGTTTCGAAAGGGCTTCTTTCAATTGAAGAAGCCCTTTTTGTTTTTGTGAATGTTCTTGCCAATCTGTAGATATAGATGTAATAATATCGCCTGTTTTTCGACCAATAAATTCCCCATCGAATTCAAATATAGCGTACTGTGAAGCAAGGAGTTGAAGAATGTTTTCAGGCAACACACTGTTAAGAAAGTTTACCATACTTTTTGTTGTAATGTTGTCTTTTGGCTTAGGTCCGTTGTTTTTTTCTGACTATGATCGGTCTGTTTTCGCTGCGGATTTGGTTCCCACGGAAAATGTTCAGGGAAATAGTCAGCCTACCGAGTCAAAAGAAGCCACCGCCCCAGAACCCAAAGAAGTTGACAATCAAACCTGCTTGGGCTGTCACAACCCCGATATCCTGAAAATGAGCAAAGAGGATCTGGCTGATCAGGTTAATGTCGGAAGCAAGCCATTGCCACCGAGGATGAAACCCCCATACATTTTCGGAGAACTCAATCTCTCGATTGACGAGAAGAAGTTCGGAGATAGCGTACATAAGGATTTGACTTGCGTCAACTGCCATAAGGACATTCCCGATATTCCTCACAATCAGCGCCTTGCCCCGGTTGATTGCAAGGAATGTCATGAAGACGCCGTGGAGAGCATGGAAAAAAGCGCTCACGGCAAGAAAGCTGGGCCGAAGGCCCCACCTTGCATCGGGTGCCATAATGTCCATTATGGTAAGGCTCAATCTACTTATGCTAAAGAATTCAAGACGATAGTTTGTCTTGATTGTCACGCTGCTTACGGGATGAATTTCGTTAGCCAACACAAGGACCTTAGCCAACCGGGTATGCATATGAGAATAGGATGTCTCCTTTGCCATAAGGGCGACAAACCAGGACTCCACAATTTACCCGCGGCTAAATTGAAAATGGTCAGTTGCGAGTCCTGCCATTCCAAATATTCTGTGTTATCCAAAAAGAATCCACACGAGCATAAGTTTCTCAAATATATCCTGACGACCCATTTCATCAACAAAGATCTCTTCAAGTCGTTTAGCTACGTTGTCGGAGCTAACCGAATTCCTTTTATGGATCTGGTAGTCATCCTTGTAGTGTTGGGCACATTCGCTCTCCCCATATGCCATGGTGGACTACGAATTCTCACCAGGCGCAAGAGCGCTCATCATGTTTCCACCGAGAAAATCTATCTGCACCCTCTGTTTGAACGCATTTGGCATTGGTTCCAGGCTCTTTGCATAATCATGTTGGTTATAACCGGTACCATGATTCATTGGCCTGAAGCGTTTAATGGCAGATTCCACTGGTCGGTAAATGTACACAACTGGTTCGGTTGGGCCGCTGTGATTTCTTGGGTGGCGTGGTTTATTTACGTTATTATTAGTGGGAGAATAAAACATTACATCCCCAAGAAGGGTGAAATCCCGGGCGGTATGATAAGACAGGCCAAATTTTACGGATACGGCATTTTCAAACACGAACCGCATCCCTATGCCCCGACAGAGGATAACAAGTTCAACCCGTTACAGAAGATAGCTTATTTACAGTTTCAGTTACTTTTGATGCCTCTTTTGTTGATCACCGGGATTCTCTACATGTATCCGGAAAGCTTCGAAGGCATAATAGGATCTATCGGAGGACTGTGGGTACTGGCTCTGATTCATTACGCTTTAGGGGCGGTTTTTGCCGCCTTCCTGGTCGCACACCTCTATTTGGCAACAACTGGTGAAACGATTGGTGAAAATTTTAAAGCGATGATTTTTGGTTACGGGGTGAAGGAAGAAAACGGTGACAGGAAATAAAAAATGTTAGATTCCTTAATCCTATCCCTGTGCAAGGGAGATAACCTCTAAAACCTGCTGAGACCAAATAACTGACTGCCTTATATCCCAGTCAGTTATTTGGTCCGAATCAATTCAATCCCTCTGTCTAATGAACCCCAATTTAATTTTTTCTGAAAGCTCCCTGAACTAGTTCTGACCAGTTATCATCGCCGGGTTTAGGTGGACAAGCAATATATGGGGAGGGTTTAATAGTGGTCCTTCTGCTCAATCCAAAAAATAAGCTCAATTCCCGAGTAATTGGGGTGTCCCTGAGGTCCACAAGTCTGAGGAACCTTCCAAGGTTCAAGTCCCACCAGTCATTTTTTACAGGGATGATTTCCGGAACCTTCCAGTGACTTCCTTTGTCAGCATCCCAGGTGTATTCGGCAAAAGGCCAAAAAAGATATTTGGCATGGACCAGTAGGCCCTTTCTATATCTTTTCTTTATTCCGCTCATGAAAAAGAATCTTCGTTCTGTCACCACCTCGTCTGTAGAAAGCGATATATAGTCGTCTGTACTCGATGATGATGTATGAGTTCGCATATCCTTTTTGGACGAATAAACAAGAATACTGAATTCTTCGACTCCACCGCCGTATCCATAAGAAAAAAAAGGTCTAAGAGTATATCGTTGGTGTCCGGTGGCGTAATGCTTGTAATAAGTGAATAGTGGCCAGAGTATATCTACACTGTAATCATAATTGGTTTGATTTCGCACGTAGAGAGGGAAGGGCAAAGCTCGGAATGACGTCCACTGTTCCTGGCCTATGTACTTGTCAGTAACCTGAAAGAATGGCCACAGGAGAAACCTGTTATAATAATCATTTCGGATTTGGTCTTTCCCGAACAAGGGCCAGACCTTGAATGTGACCCTGGCCGGGCTATTGGCATAAGTAATAAAAGGCCAGAGAAATCGGTAAGTTGTGGTGCCGTCGTCTTCACTCCGATAGTAAAACGGAAACATGAAAAACATATTGGAATCGACGCCGCATCTTCTGTAACTGTATCCATAAAAAGGAAAAAATCCGGCATAGTCTTGGCCCATGTCTGAGCGGCCCTTGTACATGGTTAACCACCTTGTATAGTAATCAAAAGGAGGGATTTTTGACGACCGACTCTCAAAGAGAGGGATTATTTTGATTTTTCTGCTAAAGGTGGAGTCTTCCTCGAACGCTATAGGATACAAAATATCCAGCCTCTCAAAGATGCCGGGAACTCTTGTCCTCATGAAAAAAGGAGGAAACCCTGATGTATTACCTATTAACCAGGTCCTGCGATCGGCCTTTGGATCCATGGACCTAATCACAGAGTCCGGATCAACTGCGAAAACCCCACCAGGCTTTGTGAACTTCAGATAGTCATAGATTGAGCCATTGGCAGGACAAGGAGCAACTCCGATCAAGCCCGCGAGCAAAGCAATATTAAAAAAAAATCTGAAACACGATTTTAATAATTCGATGGTAGGTAGGAACTCAAGTCCTGCCAGGCCAACATCTTTGAATATTCTTGTTTTCAACTGGACGGGCGCAGTTGTCAGGGAGATTGTGCTTTTGGTACAAAAAAGGCCCATTAAGGGCTCCTTACCGGAATATTGACCCTAGAATTATAGCTAAGGTGCTTACCGGAGTGACTTCAGAAATGTCTTCAGCGGTCTTATTCATATTTCTGATAGCGCGACGGGCCTCAAAATACATTTCTGGATCGTTGATCAATCGACCCACCGTTCCAGGACCATATTGAATCCTGTTTGATATCCCCCGTACATCTCTTACCAAAGCGTGAGTGTCCCGATATAAGGAGTCGTCGCTTACAAGTTTACCAAGTGTGCCCTTCCCAGCGCGAACGCCAGAAGTAATCGAATCCAGATCGTTGGCCAATTTATCAAATTTATAACCGGTCTTATCGATTCCTTTGGAGAATGATTCGAAATTGTTTACCAAACGGTTAATTTTATCTTTGTTGAGTGAAACAATTTCATTCATTCCCTTAGTTGCTGAGTCTGTGCTGTCAATCGTCCGGTTTATCTTATCTTTATTTTTGTCCAATAATTGTCTGGCTTCTTTCATTAAGACATCAGTGTTATTGATGATACTGTCTACCTTCTGTGAACCTTTCTCATCAACTAGCTGTTTTTTTGTCACTGAGGTGATGGCTTGAAGGTCTTGCGAAACAAGCGCCAGGCTCTCAAACATTTTCTGAGTGTCGACGGGTTCGAAAACTGACTTTATCTCCTCCCCCGGTTTAAGTTTTCGCGCATTTGGCTTGCCAGGCTCTATGACAAGGTACTTGTCTCCCAACAATCCTTTTGTTTTTACCATCACTCGTGAGCCCTCGGGGATCATGTTCCGATAGGCGTCATTTATGATCATGGAAACGGTAGCTCTGCCTGTTTCGGGGTCAAAAGTAATGTCCTTAACCTGTCCAACCTTGATGCCCGCAATCTGGATTTGGCTTCCCTGAGACAGACCCTCGACAGATCTGAAACTGGCTTTGAGAACAAAACCTTCTTTGAAACTATAGTCTAGGACCCTGAACCAAACATAAACAAGGATGGTCAAGCCGATCAAAAAGAATAAACCGACCCTTGCCTGAATGGAGAACTTGTCCATAACCTAACTGCCTTTCTCAGTCGATCGCCATGGGACCGTCAGGAGAACCCAGTAAAAACTGTCTTACCACCGGATCCAGGCTGGTTTTGAAGCTGTCCGGGGTCCCGTGGGCGATGATTTTTCCTTGATGTAGCATCATGATTTCATCCGAGATTGCCATGACTCCCGAGATGTCGTGACTGACGAGGAAGTAGGTAATCTCACCATCAGTATGAGTGTTTTCGATAAGCCTGTAGATCGCTCCTCGAGTTACAGGATCTAGACCACTTGTGGGCTCATCAAAAAATACGATGTCGGGCGCTAAGGCCAGGGCCCTGGCTAATCCAACACGTTTTCTCATTCCACCAGAGAGATCGGACGGATACTTGTTTCCGTGGCGTACGAGTCCGACCTGATTCAATTTTTGCGACGCTTGTTCCAGAATTTCGTTTTCAGCGAGGTGTGTATGCTCTCTCAACGGGAAGGCGACATTTTCTAGAACCGACATGGAATCAAAAAGGGCTCCATCCTGAAAGAGTACGCCAAATTGTCTCCTGATTTTGTTAAGAGCCGCTGTGCCCAACCCCACGATATCTATGCCGTTAATAATAATGTGACCGCTATCTGGCTGCGTCAGGCCAATCAGGTGCCTGAGAAGTAGCGATTTCCCGGCGCCTGACCTTCCTATCAATGTAGTGATCGATCCCTGCTTTACTTCAAAGTTGACACCTCGAAGAATCTTCTGATCACCGATTTGTTTTTTGACGTTGTCTACCTGTATCATGGGTTCTCGTGGAAAATACTCATCCCCTCTGTCAAAACATAATTGTTGTCATTACATAGTCTGAGAACAGAATTAGTACAGATGATAGCACAACTGACTGAGTTGTGGCTACCCCGACTCCCCGGGCGCCACCCTCGACGTAGAAACCTTTGAAACATGCCACCAGAGAGAGCAGGAAACCAAAAAAGAAGGCCTTGATGAGGCCCTGAGTTATGTCACTGGCTGCCAGGTAATCCTTGATGCCTGACATAAACGCCCCGGTGTCGATCTGCAAGTATTTGGTAGAAATGATGTATGCTCCTATCATTCCGCTGAATCCGAAAACTGCTGACAGGAATGGTAGTGTTAAAGTAGTAGCGACTATTCGCGGACAAACCAGGTATTGAACAGGCGCTACAGCCATACTTTCCAGAGCGTCGATCTGCTGGGTGTTTCGCATGCTCCCCAGTTCGGCTGTCATCGCTGATCCAACCCTACCGACAATCATGAGACCGGTTAGAACAGGACCCAACTCACGGGCCAAAGCTAGTGCGGCGGTAGCCCCAACAAGCGACTCGGCCCCGTATCGGCTCATTCCATTGTACCCCTGGAGTGCGCTTACCATTCCCGTAAAAGCCCCTGTCATGACAATAAGAGCTACTGATTGAGCCCCGACGAAATCTAGTTGCCTAAATATCTCCTTAGTGCGATAAGGTGGCCTGACAGTCCAATACATGGCTGAGGCCAGGAACATGAGCATGGCGCCTAACTGGGAAAGTCCTTCTTGGACGATTTGTTTGATCGCATGAAAAGACGACTTCACAAGATTATCCTGTAGCATCCTGAGTCTTCCAATGTTAATAAGATGTTGTTTTTTATGCTAAAATCAGCTGTTAACCTTGAAAC
>JBMFSZ010000093.1:0-10761 GCA_049967315.1 Desulfomonilaceae bacterium | reverse complement strand
CTGTCTATACCGGATTCTTTCACATTGCCTGTTTCTTGATTACTATGAGGTGGCTGTGATTTTTGAAACCAGCTCTAAATTTTTTTATTGTCAAATGGTAGGGAGTTATTGATAGTAGCACAAACAAAAAATATGTAATACGCTAATTTTATTCAGATTACCGCCTTGATTTTGATTTCTCTTCATAGTATTGTGCACATATTTTTAGTAGATTAACCTATTGAAAATCTGCTAAATTTCTTTTTCTTACTCTTGTGAGTTACGTAAACATTCCTGACTAGGCTGTCGTGTGCGCAGGCTGGGAGTGTAGCTCTCTGGAGCCTCAGAAAATTAGGTGTCATTTAAAAGTCCATGCAAGGAGGATAATAATGGACAATCATGTCGATTTAAACGAAAGGTTGGCCCTCAAGGGGGTTTCACGCCGCGACTTCATGAAGTTTTGCGGTTTGATGGCGACAGTTCTGGGCCTTCCCATGTCCTTTGCTCCACGGATCGCTGAGGCCATGGAGAAAAAAAGACCAACAGTGGTGTGGATGCATTTTGCTGAATGCACTGGATGCACCGAGTCGTTCATTAGGACGACCTACCCCTGGGCTGCAGACATAATTCTTGATGTCATAGATCTTGCCTATCACGAGACAATTATGGCTGCCGCAGGAGATCAGGCGGAAGAAATTCTCGAAAAAACCGTTAAAGATCACAAAGGCAAGTACATCTGCATTGCTGAAGGCGCTATCCCGACCAAAGATAAGGGTGTCTACGGAAAGGTACACGGGAAGACTTTTCTGGAACTGGCAAATCATGTTTGTAAAAATGCGGCCGCCACCATCTGTGTGGGGGCCTGCGCTTGTGATGGTGGCGTTCAGGCTGCGAAACCCAATCCAACAGAAGCCAAGAGTGTATCCGCCGCTACGGGAATTAAAACTGTAAATATAGCTGGTTGTCCTCCGAACGCGAACAACATGGTCGCCACGATTGTCCACTATCTCCTGCTTGGCAAGCTGCCGGCATTGGATGACAAGGGTCGGCCGCTATTCGCATATGGTTATCTTATCCATGATAATTGCCCGAGAAGGGGCCATTTCGAAAACCAAGAATTCGTGAAACAGTTTGGAGATGAGGGCGCGGCCAAGGGATGGTGCCTCTATCAAGTTGGTTGCGCAGGGCCAGAGACTTATAACAATTGTCCGATCATTCAGTGGAATCAGGGAACTAACTGGCCGATCCGCGCTGGGCATCCCTGTATTGGTTGCAGTGAGCCCAAATTCTGGGACGAGATGAGCCCATTCTATGTTCAGAAATAACTAGACACAACGTCCAAGCTGTAACAGACCAATTAGATAACCACATAAGAAGGAGCGAAAAATGGCACGAGTCGTCGTTGACCCAATTCCCCGAATTGAGGGTCACCTGCGCATAGAAGTAGAAGTAGAGAATGGGAAGGTGAAGGACGCGTGGAGCAGCGGCACACTTTTCCGAGGACTTGAAATCATACTCCAGGGGCGAGATCCCCGTGATGCCCATCTTCTGACTCAGCGTTCTTGTGGCGTCTGTACTTTGGTACACTCGCTGGCTTCAGTCAGAGCTGTTGAAGACGCCCTGAAGATAAAAATTCCACCCAACGCAAGAATAGTGCGCAATCTAACCCATGCGGCGCAAAACATGCACGATCACTCCGTTCATTTCTATCAACTGTGCGCACTGGACTGGGTTGATGTTGTTTCAGCGCTATCTGCGGATCCAGGAAAGACGGCTGATTTATCAAACGCAGTAAGCGGAAGACCTCAATCAAAAAAATATTATGAGGGACTTAAAGCCAAACTTAAAGCATTTGTCGATTCCGGTCAGCTGGGACCATTCGCGAACGCTTATTGGGGGCATCCCGCATACAAACTTCCGGCTGAAGCCAATTTGATGGCGGTTGGCCACTATCTTGACAATCTGAGACAACAGGTCCACGCGGCTCAGATGACCGCTATTTGGGGGGCTAAGAACCCGCATCTGCAAGGCCATCTTCCTGGTGGCGTCACTGTTGTAGGACAACTCGACGCGGATCGTATCGCCAAGTATCTATACATGCTGAAGGAACAGATTGCATTTATACAGGATGTCTACATTCCTGACGTGCTTGCGGTAGCGTCTTTCTATAAGGATTGGACAAAAATCGGCGGAAACAAGAACTTTTTGGCCTATGGTGACTTCCCTCAAAGTGACAAAGAGCCCGAAAGTTTTTATTTCCCACGCGGCATGATTGTTGATGGTAAGCTCAAGCATTTGCCGGTTGACCCCACAAAGATAACTGAAGACGTAACAAGGGCATGGTATGAAAACGGCGCGCCACTTTATCCTGCGGTCGGGGTCACCAAACCTCTTTCCGGAGATGCTCTCAAAGGCGCTGTCCCGGATACTAAGTCCAACGACGGAAAATATTCCTGGATGAAAGCGCCGAGGTACGACGGTAAAGTCATGGAAGTTGGCCCATTGGCTCAGTGCCTTGTGTCCTATGTTGGTGGCAACAAGGAAATTAAAGAAACGACCGACATGGTCATGAAGAAACTTGGAATAGGTCCTGAAGCTTTGATGTCAACTCTCGGCCGAATCGGAGCAAGAGCCATAAAGTGTCTCGTAAACGCGAAGGCTGCCGAAAAGTGGACAATGGAACTCGTTGAAAACATCAAGAAAGGTGACACACGTACTTTCACTGAATACAAACTTGATGAAACAGTAAGTGGTCAAGGCATGGGCCTTAACGATGTAGCTAGAGGCTCCTTGGGGCACTGGATCAACATTGAAAAGGGCAAGATAAAGAATTACCAGCAGGTTGTTCCTTCTACATGGAATCTCGGCCCCAGGGATGCCAAAGGCCAAAAGAGCGCTGTTGAAAATGCTCTGATTGGAACACCTGTCGCCGACCCCAAGAAGCCTTTGGAAGTCCTGCGAACAGTGCATTCGTTTGATCCGTGTATAGCGTGCGCTGTTCACGTAATTGACCCTAAAACTAATGAGATTTACAAATTTAAGATCTCGTATGCTACGGACTTGTACGTGAGAACAAAAAACGGCCCCAGCGGCCGTTTTTTGTTTTATGACAATAAGCAATAGGCATATTTAAGAATCAGACCACTCATTTCCCAGGCTTCATTTGTTTTTCGACGCGGGATGATTTATTTGACTGTATGAGCTTACAAATTCGGTTACCGGTTCAATCTCGAAGGACTAACTATGTCACTAAACAAAATACTTGAGAGATGGAAAAAGGCCAGTCGTAAACTTATTCCACCTGACAAGCTCGAAATAATGGATCGAGCCCAGCAAGAGTTGTCCCAAGTTGGGATCTATGACTCATGCTTACAGGAAGGAAACGTGGCGCCGAAATTTCAACTGCCAAACGCTACGGGTCACATTGTTTCCCTCGATACGTTGCTTCTTAAAGGCCCTTTAGTACTTTCTTTTTACCGAGGTGGCTGGTGACCGTACTGCAACATAGAACTGCGGTCTTTGCAGCGAAGAATTGATGAAATAACCGAATTAGGAGCGTCATTAGCCGCGATTTCTTCGGAAACCCCGGATGATTCTTTATCCGTCGTGGAGAAGAATGAATTAAGTTTTGAGGTCCTGAGTGATGTAGATAACACGGTCGCCCGCGAATTCGGCATTGTTTTCCGTCTACCAGTGGATTTGTTCCAATTCTATTCAAGTTACGGAGTCAAGCTGCCAAAAAACGGAGAGGGACACTTCGAGCTCCCGGTTCCGGCGACTTATATTATCGGCAGGGACGGGAAGATACTCAAAGCTTATGTGGAAATCGACTATACGAAACGCCTCGACCCTGACGAAATCATAGAATTTCTCCAATCAATATGAACTTCCCCAAAAACAAAAAACGAGACAAAAATGCAAAAACGCAAGTGGCAAACGGTGAACCTAACCACTTGAATTCCGGGACATCTACGGAAGCTATACTGGAGAGCATTTCAGATGGTGTATTTACGGTTGATCTCGATTGGCGCGTTGGGTCATTTAACAGAGCAGCGGAAGAGATAACAGGTGTCCCCAGGCAAGAAGCTATGAATCGTCGCTGTTCGGAAGTTTTCCGATCGAGCATGTGTGGGAACGATTGTGCCCTCAAGCAGACTTTGAAAACTGGCAAACCTATCATCGGGAAAACTGGATATATTATCAACGCAGAGGGTTCGCGTATCCCCATTAGCGTTTCTACCGCAGTCTTGCGGGATGAAAGCGGTCGGGTGATAGGAGGGGCTGAAACGTTTCGTGATTTGAGCGAGATTGAAGCCCTCCGGCGTGAACTCCAGGGGAAATTCCGGATTGGAGACATTGCCAGTCGGAGCCCCATTATGCAGAGGGTGATTGAAGCTCTTCCTGCAATAGCTGTAAGTCCAAGCACAGTTTTAATTTTAGGTGAAACGGGTACTGGTAAAGAAGTTCTAGCAAGGACGATTCATAGTTTGAGTCCCCAACGCCAGGGTCCTTTTGTTGCTGTAAACTGTAGCGCACTGCCTGAGACTCTTCTGGAATCAGAGTTGTTTGGATACAAGGCCGGGGCTTTTACTGGCGCAGTGAAAGATAAACCAGGTCGTTTCGATCTGGCAAAAAAAGGAACTATTTTTCTGGACGAGATTGCTGAAATCAATCCAGCTCTTCAGGTTAAGCTCCTGCGAGTACTTCAGGACAGGACCTATGAGCCCCTCGGCGCAACGAAAACGAAAGTGGCTGATTCGCGAATTATAGTCGCAACAAACAAGGACCTGGTTGAGCAAATGCGTAAGGGTCTATTTCGGGAAGACCTTTACTACAGAGTTAACGTTGTGCGAATCGAACTCCCACCCTTGAGGAAACGAAAGGAAGACATTCCGCTTTTGGCGAAGGGATTTATCGAGCGATTCAACCGTGAGCAAGGCAGGTCAATCGTGGGGATTAGCGCTGAGGCTATCTCCTTACTTATAGCCTATAAATGGCCTGGAAATATCAGAGAGCTTGAGAATGTGATCGAGAGATCTTTTATAATGTGTAGTGAAGATACGATAGGAATCAATCACTTGCCTGAAGAGTTAACGGCCCACAGTAAACCTGGGGGCGATTTGTCAGCATTAAAATGTGCGCATGAAATTGTAGATATCGAAGCCATCCAGAATGCCCTGGAACGCAACCGTTACAACCGACTGGCGGCTGCAAAAGAACTCCATATTCATAAAACAACTCTTTTCCGGAGAATTAAAAAGCTGGGAATCGTCCTGCCACGATATGACGGTCGCAAACGCAAATTGTTATCTGAGTAGCTAAAATGCTACTAAATTATCCGCCTAGGTAGCATAGACGCTACCATAGTTCCTGCTCAACACTCATCATTATAAACAAAAGAACGCTCTAATTCAGCAGTTTATTATCTTTTTCAAATCTGATCCACTGTGGCGCCATTTATGCTTATGTAACAATTTAAATTGTCATAGGATTCTGAGCTCATGAAAGCAGCTTTCTCATGCTTGGACAATCGGATCGCTCCTGTTTTTGACACCGCTCGTCAAATTGTCCTCGTAGAGACTCTTTATAAACGAGTTGTGCAGGAGAGCTCGGAGGTGTTTCTGGATGATTTGCCAGTCCAGAAGGCGATTTATTTGGCGGAGTTGAGAGTTAACACGCTTGTATGCGGGGCGATTTCGAGACCTTTACATGAGATGGTCGTGGCATACGGTACCCAGGTGGTCCCATTTATTGCAGGTGATTTAACTCAGGTCATCGATGCTTGGTTGAACAACAGGCTTTATGATCGGCGTTTTACGATGCCCGGTTGCAGGGGGCTCGAACGCCAAAGATTTCGATGTAACGTTTCTAAGGACCAGGAGGTTTTAATTATGAATGCGAGAAAGGGCGGAGGGATGGGAGCAGGCGGTGGACGCGGCCAAGGTCAATCCCAGGGACAAGGTGGTCGGGGTGGTGGACGCATGGGCGGGGCTACGGCTGCGGGCCCGGCCGGGTTTTGTGTTTGCCCTCAGTGCGGGGATCGACAACCTCATCAGCGAGGAGTGCCTTGCTTTGAGCAAAAGTGCTCTAAATGTGGCGCAACTATGGCGCGAGAATAAGCCAAATTCTGAAAATAGGAGGACCTAACTATGCCACGAGGAGATGGAACTGGCCCACAGGGATTGGGACCAATGACCGGACGAGCTGCAGGACTCTGCGCTGGAACAGGTGGGCCCGGCTATGCCAACCCCACACTGGGGCGAGGGGTTGGAGCTGGTTTCGGACGAGGTCTCGGTTTTCGAAACTCCGGATTCGGCTATGGCTGTCGTGGGTATCGTTGCCGCTTCTTCGCTAGCGGCATACCGGCATGGAGTCGATTTGGACCTTACTCAGCCCCGCTCCAGGGGACTGACCCAGAGATTGAGAAACAGATTCTAAAGAACCAGGCAGACTCATTGGAATCTGAATTGGAATCCATCAAGAAGCGCTTAGCTAAGTTCGATAGAGGCTCTTCTGGTGATTAACCATTAAGACGCCGACTGGTTCGCCCTATACGCTGCTATACGAATCAGTCGGTCAGCCTCAACGCAGTCATCATGGTCATTAAAAACACGAGGTTGAAATCTAAGAAGCGTTGTTTAGACAAAAAACCGACTTGTGATAAAAGGAAGTAAAAACCCGAGGGGAAAGTATGCAAACAAAATCGCTCATGAGTCTAACGCTAGGAACCATTGTCGCTTTGGTAGCAGCTATGTCCTGTTTTGCGCAAGGAATGAATGAGGATAATTGTTTTTATCTCAAAAGCCTTCACGCGACCACCAGAGGAATGGCTTATTGGTACGACAAGGCCAATGGGGGTCTAGAGACGATAGTGGGGGTTCCATATTCACAAGCTGGATGCGCCAAATGCCATATTTCGTCTTGCGACACCTGTCACAAGCAAGTTGTAGATGGGAAAACCCAATACTCCGCTGAAGCGGCGAAAAATCAGCAAAAGTGCTTGGGTTGCCACGGCCGAGAGGCATTCATGATCATGAAAATAGACAAAGAGGCAAACACTACGGACGCGCATGTTGCAAAAGGAATGACCTGTATGGATTGTCATACATCACGAGAAATTCACGGTGACGGGAACGTGTACAAATCGATGAGGGAACCCGGAGCCATGGATGTGACCTGCGAGCAGTGCCATGATTCCTTACCAAAAAGCCTCTCACACACCATTCATGGGAAAAAGTTGGATTGTACCGCCTGTCATGTTCGCCACGTCGTAAGTTGCAACAGT
Organism: Desulfomonilaceae bacterium; assembly: GCA_049967315.1. Classification (GTDB taxonomy): domain Bacteria; phylum Desulfobacterota; class Desulfomonilia; order Desulfomonilales; family Desulfomonilaceae; genus CAJBEZ01. Next base: position 3,497 of record JBMFSZ010000093.1, on the reverse strand, counting down.
TGTCACGTGGAGACTATGCTCAAAGATAAAAAGCGGGTATCCCTGCCCGTGTCCGGCTGGAAGTTCCTTATGAATTACAATGGGAAAGTCACCGCTGCGAACATGCAAACTTTTGTCGCGCCCGGAAACAAGACTTTTATGATCTTTGCTCCACAATTCAGCCACTCGGTGATGAAAAAGGGTTCAAAGTGCGAAGAGTGCCATGCTACTAAGATCGATAAGGAAATCAACAACGGAAGTATCAATCTCTCCTGGCTTGACAAAGGAAAGGAACAAAACCTTAAAGGTATTATCCCTGTTGTAAAAGGTGTTCGATACAATTGTGTTTATCAAAATTACCATAACGGAATATGGACACCCATCGTGAATCCTGCGGAGCCGAAAACACAGTATGTTGGTTTTGGCGAGCCGTTAAGCCTGGAACAGCTTAAGAAGCTGCTAACCCCCCAAAAGGGCAAAAAATAGAAAACTGGAGTTTTGATCAGTTTTTGGGTCAAGAGGAAGCCTATGAATATTTTGGACGCTCTAATTGATAGTTTGACTGGCAAAGATCTGCCGGTGAAAAAGGTTTGCTGTGGCGCATTCTGGACAATGGTCACCACTGGGAATTCTGGTCTGGCGTCTACTTACCGAGAGCAAGATTTGAAGGGTAGCGATGACCATTGCATGGTCCCTGACTCAGGGCGCCTGACAGAAAAGTCAGCCGGAGACTTGGTTAAATACGCCAGGTCCAATGATACTGTGTCAGCCTCAATCGGAATGGCTACCATAAATTCGCTGATTGAGGTTGATCAAAATCGTTGCAGGGATGCGGGCGCTTATGAAGTTTTGGCTGAGAAAGGAAGAGGTCTTGACGTGGCGGTTGTGGGACATTTCCCTTTCATCCCTAAATTACGTGATATTGCAAGAAATGTGTGGGTGATCGAGAAACAGGCTCGGTCGGGCGACTTTGACGAGAGTGAAGCTAAAAATATTCTGCCAAAAGCTGATGTTGTGAGCCTTACGGGTACGGCTTTCATAAATCATACGATCGAGGACCTGCTAGGCCTTTGCAAGGATAGTTACGTGGTCTTAACAGGTCCTACATCGCCCCTCTCACCGGTGCTTTTCGATTTTGGGATCCACGCTATTTGCGGAACTAAGGTGGTCAACGTGGAAAATGTTGAGCGTTTTGTCATGCAGGCCGCAATTTTTAAACAAATTAAAGGCAACGGTGTAAGGCTGTTGACTATGACTGCGGACACCTGAACTCAAACAACGAACAAGACAATTTGTAGGTATTGGAAATGAAACGAAATGAATTTCATCATGTTTATGGTCCTGTCTTCTCGAAGCGCCTAGGCCGCTCGCTGGGCGTTGATTTAACGCCATCTAAAACGTGCTCCTATAATTGCATATATTGCCAACTCGGACGAACCTCCAATAATACCATTGAAAGGAAGGATTATATACAGCTTGACAGCGTGATGGGGGAACTGGAAACGAAGTTAAACTCGGGGCCTTTTCCCGATTATATAAGCCTAGCCGGGTCAGGGGAACCCACTTTACATAATGGAATTGGTTCCTTAATTCGCAAAATCAAGCTACTTTCGCAAATTCCGGTCGCAATATTCACAAACGGATCCCTCCTATGGATACCGGAAACCCGGGAAGATCTAATGGATGCGGATCTCGTGCTCCCATCGTTAGATGCTGGTGATAACACCTTATTTCAATATGTTAACCGACCACACCCTGGTATCTCTTTCGATAAAATGGTCCAAGGCATTGTCCAGTTTAAAGAAGAATTTTCGGGTGCCGTATGGCTTGAGGTGTTCCTCTTGGGAGGAGTAACCGGCACTCCTTCAGAGGTAAAAAAGATAGCGTCATTGATAGAGCACATCAACCCTGATCGGGTCCAATTGAACACGGTTTCTCGTCCACCAGCGGAAGAATTCGCTTTCGCTGTAAACTCGAAAAAGATGCAGGAATTTAAAAAACTGATACCGGGAACTGTTGAGTTGATAATTGAGAAGAACCCGTTGAGAGTGTCAACCCAACCTCAACCAGCAGCCGATAACCTGGCTATTTTAGCGTTGCTGAGCAGACGACCTTGCACTGTTCAAGGTGTTTCGTCGGGACTGGGGTTGAACCCCAGTGAAGTAGCTAAACAGCTCCAGCATCTTAGTCGACATGGAGAAATTAGGGCTGTGCGTAGAAACGATGAAGTATTCTATGAAAAGGTGGGACTTCAGCCATATATTTAGCGCTGACCGAGTAGTCTGAACCAGAACCGACGTTGCGCATCATTCAACCTGGATGCGCTATTTTTAGAAATTGTTTTCACGTATGACGGAAAATGTTCAAAAAGTCAGAATACTCGACGAAGGCATAATTAAGCCTCACAAGTTTAAACCTGGGACAGGCAAGGACCTAGATCGAGTTTGAAAAGAAGCATGGTGATATTATTGGATGTATATGGCTCCTCCGAAAAACGCCCTAGGCTTGAGGGTGGTTGAAAAATCTCAGATACAGACATTGGACAGGGCTCAAAACGGGCTTCCCTCACTGCGAACACCGTGTTATGTGAGCACGGTGCTGGGCGCCTTCGACACAGGGAGTGCTGATCACGAGTTCCATTGCAGAAAAGGGTGGCGGCGCGTTCCGCTGAATAAAGCTCCTTCTGTGCGAGAACCCGCTGCCGCCGATCTACGAGGCAGTCGCCGCAGCGCAGGCTGAGGCGCCCTGTAGCAATAACTACACCGAGCCCTATTCGGCGCCGCTGCGCAAGTTAATCAGTGAACGGCTTTGTGTTCCCGAGAGTTTGGTCCATATCAACGAGGGCTCGGAACTAATTCTACGCCAGATCTTTGATCGCTTCGGTCAGCAGGCGCACCTGCTAACTCCTACCTTCGCGCTCTTCCCCGAGATCGCACTGCGATACACCGAAACCCAGTTGTCTCCCGAGGAAGGCTTAGCATTCGAGTTAGATTGGCTAAAGATTCCGGACGGCACGACATTGGTAGTTATTAATGGTCCAAGAAAAAAGGACAGTGGTTTAAGTGCAAAGTCTGCTCTAAATTAATCAAAACTAAAGGAGCAGTCAAAATGGCTAAGGGAAGCAGAAAGAATCACGGAACAGCGTTCAAGGCCAAGGTGGCGTTGGAGGCTATTAAGGAACAACAGACGCTTTCTGAGTTGGCGGATCGTTTCCAGGTCCATAGGAATCAGATAGCTAAATGGAAGAAACAGCTTCTTGATCGAGCTGAGGAGATATTCGCTAAAGAAAAGGCTCCTGATGTAGATCCGGGTGTTAAGGAATTACACGCCAAGATCGGGCGCTTGGCTATGGAGAATGATTTTTTATCCGTAGCGCTCGGTCGGCTCGGGGATACGGGCGCAAAACGCTGATCATGAGGGATCATAAATTGCCGATTGTCAGACAGTGCCGGATTCTTCAGATTGCCCGGTCAGGGGTTTATCGTAAGCCTGTCCAGGATAAGGAGCGCAATCAGGAC
>JBMFSZ010000092.1:0-10844 GCA_049967315.1 Desulfomonilaceae bacterium | reverse complement strand
GTAGCATTTGATCCTCATGCTTTTAACGTCATTAAAAACGACTATCCTACACGTTTCAATGTCATCCATTCCAGTCAGCTTCTGGCAAGGCTTTTAAGTAAGGGCGCCTTATCCCTGAATGTGGACTATCTTCAGGATCGAATAGTAACCTACCATGATCCTTGCTATTTGGGGAGGCACAACGGTGTCTACCATGAACCAAGGAACGTTCTTAAAGCTATACCCGGTATTCGATACCAGGAGATGCAACGGTCTTTTTCGAGAAGTTTTTGTTGTAGCGGTGGTGGTTTGCTGCTTTGGTACGAAAATGAAGAAGAAAAGGAACGTATGGGCGAGAGACGGGTAAAAATGGCGATGGAGGTGGGAGCTCAAGTCATTGTTACCGCGTGTCCGTTCTGTCTTATCAACATTGAAGATGCAATAAAAACGACTGGAAACGAAGGGAAAATCGAAGTAATTGATTTGGTTGAACTTGTCGACAAGTCCATGTCGTAAGGGTTAGTGTGGAATAGCGTGCCACATCTGAATCGAAACAATTTTTTGGAGGACACATGAACATCATTGTCTGCATGAAGTGGACACCCGATACGTCTGAGGCGGACCTTACCGTTTCTCCAGGCGGTAAAGACATCAAGAAGGATGATCTCGATTTTGACATGAACGATTGGGATCGCTTTGCTATCGAAGAAGCCGCTCAGATCAAGGAAAAGGTCGGTGGCACAGTAACAGTAGTTAGCGTGGCCCCGGAAGAATCTGAAGATATGCTTCGTGAATGTCTTGCACGCGGGGCCGATGAAGCGTTTCAGATTTGGTCCGATGATATGCAAGGTGGTGATGGATACGCTACCGCTCGTGTTCTTGCCAGTTTTATAAGTGGGCGCCCCCATGACCTTATCCTGACAGGCACGCTAGCCGAAGATGATGGAGCCGGACAATTGGGCGGAATGCTTGCAGCCATGCTCGGAATCCCTAGTGCAACGCTTGTTTCAAGGATCGAGATTCAAGACAAAAAAGTTTTGTTTGTGAGAGAACTTGAAGGTGGGCTCTATGAGGCCATGGAAATGGATCTTCCTTGTTTGATAGCTGTTGCTACCGGCTTGAATGAACCTCGTTTTGTATCCATCAGGGCAGTCAGGAAAGTTGCATCAGTCGAAATTCCAAACGTAGGAAGCGATGAACTCGGAATTGGGGCTGACATCATTGGTCAGTCCGGGTCGCGGGTGGAGATCGAAAAGGTTGAGCTTCCGCCCGAGGGTGAGGGCGCAGAAATATTAAAGGGTAAACCCGAAGAAGTAGCCTCTCGTCTGGCCGAAATCCTGAAGGAAAAGGGGGCCATAGTATTATGAAAACCGTATACGTTCTAGCGGAGCATCGGAATGGAGCTATAAGGGACATAACCTGGGAAGCGATAGCAGCTGGCCGAAAACTTTCGGCTGAGTCTGGAGCCGAGCTCACCTGCGTTCTACTCGCATCTCAAGCCGGTACCATGTCAGAGAGTCTGTCAGCCGAAGGTGTCAGGGTTCAGGTTGTCGACGATCCCATATTTCAGACAATGAATTCCGAAGCCATCATAAAAGTTCTCAAAGAGATTCTGAAACCTAGCGGGTCTTATGCAGTGCTGATGGGAGCTTCTAATTCGACCTTGGATTTCGCTCCAGGTCTCTCAGTTGCTTTGGACGCAGCGCTGGCGACTGACTGCTTTTCTGTTGAGATCAGGGAGGGGAAGCTTTTTGCGTCTCGTCAGATGTATAGTTATAAAATAAATTCGTTAATTTCTTTCAAGGATTCGGAGAGAACAGTTCTTACTTTGCGAGCAGGATCTTTTCCGTTTACCCCTTCTGGCACTGGGACAAAGGGACCGATTGAAAATATTGCCTGTGCTGTTGACCCAAACGCTCTGAAGAAACGTTTTGTGAAATATCTGGAAGCCGAAAGAGGCGATGTGGACATCTCCGCAGCTGACATAATTGTATCTATCGGTAGAGGAATAGGAGATGAACCTGATCTCGATATGTTCAAATCTCTAGCACAGAGTCTTGGTGGTGTTCTCGCCTGCTCAAGACCTATCGTCGACAAGAATATCCTTCCCAAATATCATCAGGTTGGCACATCGGGGGTTGAGGTCAAACCGAAATTGTATCTTGCTCTCGGAATCAGCGGAGCCTTTCAGCACCTCGGCGGGATAAAGGGTTCACCGCTTCTGGTAGCAATAAACAAGGATCCTAAGGCTCCTATTTTCCGTGTAGCCAGTTACGGCATAGTAGGTGATCTCAACGAGATTGTTCCCGTATTTGAAGACAAGATAAAAGAAATGAAAGGCTAAATCTGAATCGGGCATTGTTTCCGATCTGAGAGTTCAGCACATTGCACAATTGGTTCTATTGAGGTCGAGTCTACGGTAGAGGCTCTGTAAAGGCTCTATCCGGACTCGATTGTTTTTTAATTTCCGTTAATCAGGCCGATGAAAAACATATTTGAAAAAGTTTTGGAAACAAAAGAATTCCTCCTAACCCGAACTGGCCTTTCAGGATTGGAATTAGCGCTGATTCTTGGGACAGGACTTGGTGATTTGGCAGACAGGATTGAAACTTCTGCAGTGATTCCATATAAGGAGATTCCCAACTTTTGCGCATCCACTGTAGAAGGCCACAAAGGCAGGCTAATATTCGGAACCTTCGCAGGCAAAAGTATTGTGGCGATGCAAGGTCGTTTCCATTATTACGAAGGTTACAGCCTCGATCAGGTGACTTTTCCTGTCAGGGTATTCAGAGCTCTTGGGGCCAAACTCCTGGCTGTCAATAGCGCTGCTGGCGGACTTAACCCATCTTTTAGTCCTGGCGACGTGATGATCGTGACTGATCATATTAACTTCATTGGATCTAACCCCCTAATAGGTTTGGCAGATCCTCGCCTGGGTGACAGATTCCCCGAGATGTCCAGAGCCTATGATAGCGAAGGCATTCTTGAAGTGTCAAACGCTGTCCAAAACATTGGCGCACCACTTCGCAAAGGTGTTTACGTAGCTGTATCCGGCCCAAGCCTGGAAACCCCCGCTGAAACGCGATTATTGAGAATGATTGGAGCAGATGCGGTAGGAATGAGTTCTGTCCCTGAAGTTATTACCGCCGTTCAGGTGGGATTCAGGGTTCTTTTTCTTGCAGTTATAACGAACGTAAACGATCCTGAAAACATGCTTCCAGTATCTCTTTCAGACGTCATAGGCACAGCGAAGACGGCAGGACCCTTGCTTTTGAAAATTATGGAAACCGCTTTAGATCGCATACGGTTATGACTAGTCCAAAACATGTGAACTTGGTGGAACGCCAGAATGTTATAACTCTTGTTCTCGAAAACGGATTAATCTTGAGAGATCCCTCGAGAGACCAACCGGAACCACATTCTCGAACTCTTGTATCTTCTGACGTTCTGGTCGCTGTGAATACCGACCAAAAAATGGATACCTCATCAACCATGGTTGTTGACTGTTCCAATTGTCTGATCATGCCTGGCCTAGTAAATTGCCATGTACATTCAGCGATGAGTTTGTTTAGGGGCTTAGCTGATGATCTACCTCTTGAAACGTGGTTAAATAAATTTATTTTCCCGTGTGAGGCTAAACATGTTTCGCCCGAGATGGTCCACCTTGGATCAACTCTGGCCGCTGCTGAGATGGCTTTATCTGGGACTACGACACTAGCTGACGCCTATTTTTTTATGGAAGAGTCTGCGCGTGCAGCTATAGATATCGGTCTAAGAGCTGTAATTGCTCAAGGAGTTCTCGACATTCCATCCCCCGACGCTGGAACACGCGGCGGCTGGAAGGAGAGAGTCAACCAGTTTTTCGAATCTATACCGTCCAACCCTAGAATTTCCCCTGCCCTCTTCTGTCATTCGCCGTACTTGTGCGGTATTGACACTTATGTAAAGGCTCACGAAATTTGTAAAGCTCATGGGGTGAAACTTTTCTCGCATGTTGCGGAAACATCCGCCGAAATTCGGTTTATACATGACAAATTTGGCGTTACTCCTATAGAATTATTGGCCCCATCAGATGTTCTGGATGATTCGTTCGTGGCTGTTCATTGCGTTCATTTGACACAACGTGACGTAGACATACTCCACCGGAACTGCGTCAACATAGTTCATTGCCCTGAATCAAACATGAAGCTTGCATCCGGAGCAGCAGACATCAGGGGTCTTTTAAATAATGGTTTGACTATAGGCTTGGGTACGGATGGCCCTGCAAGTAATAACAATCTCGACCTCTTTGAGGAGATGAGATCCGCTTCTTTGTTGGCCAAACTGGTATCAGGCCATTCTGACGCGCTGTGCGCAAGGGAAGCTATTGTGATGGCAACAATCGGGGGAGCTAAAGCTCTTGGTCTCGACCAGACAATCGGGACACTGGATCCAGGAAAACAGGCCGATATAATAGTGATTGATCTCGACAAGCCTCATTTTGACCCGCTATACAACCCTATTTCACAGTTGGTCTATAGCTCTAACGGCCACGATGTTAGAGATGTTTTCGTTGGGGGCCAGCAGATTGTTCGTAATCGGAAACTCTGTGCAACAAATTATGATAATATCAGATTACGCTTTCTGGAATTGGCCTCGGCAATAGCTTCAGATACTGGCCAGAAAGTATTTTCGCATAAGGTTGATCATGACTCGGAAAATCACTTATCGTGACGCAGGTGTCGACGTAGACCTTGCTGACAGGGCGTTGGCCTCAGTAACCGGTAAAATTCAGTCCACATTTACACCCGGCGTCCTGGGTAACCTCGGCGGCTTTGCAGCGATGTTTCGTCCCGATTGGAAAAAATATAAGGATCCAGTACTAGTTTCGGCCACAGATGGCGTCGGGACCAAACTTAAAATCGCCTTTATGACTGGCATTCACAACACAGTCGGAATAGATCTTGTTGCCATGAATGTCAATGATCTGCTGGTCACTGGGGGTGAGCCTCTTTTTTTCCTCGACTATTTCGCTACTGGCAAAATCGAGGCTTCAACCTTCAATAGTGTAGTGTCAGGAATAGCAGAGGGATGCGCAATGGCGGGGTGCGCTCTAATCGGCGGCGAAACCGCTGAAATGCCAGACTTTTACCCCGTCGGGGAATATGACCTGGCGGGATTTTGTGTAGGTATCCTTGACAGATCAAACGCTATGGACAAATCAAGAGTCAGCTCGGGAAATGTCGTTTTGGGAATCTCTTCGTCAGGATTGCATAGCAACGGTTTTAGCCTTGTTCGAAAGGCCCTGCTCGAACAAAAAAAATATTCCCTCGATCACAAGTTTGATGATTTACAAAGACCTCTCGGTGAAGAACTTCTGACTCCTACCAAGATTTATGTAAAACCGGTCCTTTCTCTCCTGGAAAAACTTTCCGTAAATAGTATGGTCCACATCACAGGTGGGGGTTTTTACGGAAACATCCCAAGGGTTTTACCCGAAAATGTCTGCGTCCACATAGATTCACATTCATGGGAAATCCCCCCGATCTTCAAAATACTTCAGCGACATACAGGGCTAGATGACTTTGAGATGTTTAAAACTTTTAACATGGGTATTGGAATGATCATTATCCTTGATGAATCCAACGGCCACAGAGCCATCAGAATATTGCAAGAACACGAATTGGATGCACGAAGAATCGGTATGACTACAGAACGGATCAGTCGAGCAGATCCGCAAGTTACAATCAAGTAATTGATTTCTTACAATTCCGGACGCATCTCCCTACAAAATGGATCAAGACAGTCTAGAGGATTTTATTAAAAGAGAAGCCCCCCTTCTCTGTGATTTAATTGCTGGCCAGAAATCATCCGGGCATGCCGAGATAAATCTGGGTATTGCTGATTCCGTTGAACCTAGAACAACTGTCATTCGATTGGAGGAGCTACTTCGCGTTGACTCCGAAAACTCAATCAAAAATATATTAAGTTGTAGAGAGACTTGGGATTGTTTCTTGAAGACTGTCGCTGCTTCAAATTTCCTGTCTTCGGTCATGAGACGTTCCCCTGAACTAATCAGATCAATTTTTGTTGAAGGGGCGTACACACGTACTAAGACCCGATCACAGAAAGAAGCCGAATTAAAAATCAGGTTGTCTGCGCTGCCAAAAGCGACCCAGGAAGATCTTTGCAGGGAGCTTAGACATTACAAGGAAGAAGAATTCCTAAGGATCGGCTGTCGGGATCTCAGTGGCATAGCCCCTGTCACTGAAATTATGGCAGAGTTATCAGATTTTGCCGCAGCAGCGTTGAGTACAACCCTGGACTATCATTTCGAGAGATTGGTCGAAAAACATGGGTCGCCCATTGGCTTGGGCCCAGGAAAATACGGATTCGTGATCCTAAGTATGGGAAAACTTTCAGGAAGAGAACTGAATTTTTCTTCAGACATAGACCTAATCTATCTGCGTGGCCCAGAAAAAGGTTACACTGACGGATCAGACAGAATTTTTGTGACCAGATTCTACGAAGTTCTAGCCAAAAACATAAGCCGCTCCATGTCGGACCTTACTGAAGATGGCTTCGTATTTCGCGTGGACCTAAGGCTAAGGCCTGAGGGAGAAAAAGGAGAGTTAGCTCCGTCAGTTTCAAACGCGACAGAATACTATCTATCGTGGGGAAGGACGTGGGAACGGGCTGCGCTTATGAAAGCCTTGCCAATAGCAGGTGACATTGACCTTGGATATCAGTTTCTTTCTGGGATTGAGCCATTCATATACAGAAAGCATCTGGATTATTCTACTCTGGACGACATGAGATCCATGAAAAAGCAGATTGAGATCCAGATCAAGAAAAAGCCGGGATTGAACATAAAATTGGGGCAGGGAGGAATACGTGAAATCGAATTTTTCGTTCAGGCGTTGCAGTTAATTAATGGTGGGAAAAATCCCAAATTACGTTCTCCCTCCACGCTGACTGCCCTGGAATTGTTGGTCGACGCTGGCATCCTGAACTCTCTCACGAGCAAGGAACTCGAGGATGCCTATTTGTTCTTCAGGAACGTGGAACATCGGATACAGATTGAACATCAGCTTCAAAAACATGAACTGCCTAGAACCGTTCAAGATCAGCGCGAGCTAGCCCAACGAATGGGTTACAAGGGATCTGGAGCTCTTGACAATTTTCTGGACGATCTGGAGCAAAAAAGGAAACTTGTTGAAGAACTCTTTACGTCCCTATTCTATCATTCGCCTGAGGACAGCCTTCAAAATGTGTCGTCGGTAACACGACACCTTATCGAATCAATAGAAGACCACGATGAAACCGTAGCAATTTTGACTGATCTCGGATTCCGCAACCCTTCTTCTGCATATCCTATTTTTAGAAACCTCGTATTCCCTTCAGTAGGGAGAGCCGTTCCTGAAAAGTCACGTGAGTTGCTAGAGCGACTTGCTCCCTTGTTCATTGATGAGCTTCTTAAAACACCTGAACCTGAAAAGGCCTTAGCTGGCCTCGACTCGTATATAAGTTCACTCAGCGCTGCCCCCCATTACTACTCAACTTTTTGGGAAAATCCTCCGACGCTTAGATTTCTAATACGAATTCTCGGGGAGAGTCGTTTTTTTACTGATCTGTTGACTAGGCATCCGGAATCAATTGACTCGCTCATAGGCCGCGGTTCTGAAAAATCTTCAAGAAATCCGGAAACGCTTAAAAGAGAACTATTTGATCGTCTGGATTTTTGTGAGGGTTATGAGGATAAACTGAATGTGCTCAGAACTTTCAAGAATGAAGAAACATTGCTTACAGGTGTCCGCCAACTCAATGGCGAAATTGATTCGCCGCACGCAAGAAAGTTGATAGCTGAACTGGCCGATGTGTCTCTTGCAGCCGCCGTCGAAATTGCCCGCAGTGAAATGGCGCTCAAGTTCGGCTCGGAGGGTTTGACATCACCATTTCCGTTCGTGGTACTAGGGATGGGTAAACTGGGTGGGATGGAAATGACCTATTTGTCAGATCTGGATGTCATCTTCGTTTTTGACACCCCCAGCGAAAAAATAGGCAGATTGCCATCAAGAGAATGGTTTGCAAGGTTAGCTAATAGAATAATATCAATACTAAGCGTACCTACGTCCGAGGGATCCGTATTTTCTATCGATACCCGTCTCAGGCCTTCGGGGAACAAAGGGCCGTTGGTGTCGACGCTCGAATCGTTCAAGAGCTATCACAGAGAATCATCTGCCCTATGGGAAAAACAGGCGCTCATACGCTCAAGGGTTGTTGTCGGTCCCTCTGAGTTGCGTAACAGGGTCGAAACAGTAATTCGTGAGTGTATTCTCCAAGCCCATATCACGGAACAGGACATCGCTGAGATCGCAAGAATTCGCGAACGAATGGAAAAAGAGATCGCTATGGAAGACTCGGCAAATGCCGATTTGAAAACTGGAAAAGGTGGTCTTGTGGACGTTGAGTTTTTCACACAAGGCAATATTCTTTTGCATGCTCGCAACCATCCAGAAATTCTTAAATGTAACACACTTGAGGCGCTCGATTCGCTGCGAACCGCCGGAATTATCGGAAAAGAAACGTATGAATCCCTGGACTCAGGCTACAGATTTTTGACAAACCTCGAAGACAGGTTGCGTATTATGGAAAATCGAAGTATAGATCGCTTACCACTTTCCGGTTCGAAGCTGGAAGGATTGGCTAAGAGACTCGGATATGGAAACGACGGGGAAACGTTGGTTCAAGAGTATCTTGCTACTAGATCGAAAATTCGGGCCATTTACAATTCCTTTTTTATTCAAGACAACTCGCGAAATTGATCGATTACTTGTTGCCAAGGAACTAAAAGATGCGATCGATGAAAAAGAGATTTTCTGCATGCATGATGTGGATATTGGGCTTATATATGATGTTTTTTCTGGCATTTCCCCACTGTTCAAACGCTCAAATGCAGCAATGGCTCCAAGAAGAGCAAGCGAGGCAGAATTTTCAAAAACAGCAGTGGTTGCAATGGCAACGTGAGCAGCAAACCCGTCAAATGTACGACCAGCAGCAGCAGTTGCAATGGCAGCAACAGGAAAGAGCTCGCCAAATGTACCGCAGATAGTAGACTCCAGCTGAGGAAACATCAGAGCATATGTTAAAGAGCAATTAGTAACAGGTTGACATTTTATTACATTGTTCACGCCATTGACGTTATACGCAAAAAAAATGTTAAACTTTATTTAAATAAAGATTTTGAAGGCCTCCCGGAAGTATTTGAAATGCTCAATCCGACGATTACTTCATCAGATGCTTACGATCTTTTACTGAAACGAGAAAAACTGGATAAGGTATCACCCAAATCACGTGCTGATACCTCTCGAATATCGATCTCAATCTCGGTTCCGTCAAGTTTCTGGTCCATCGGGGACTGTGGTAGCGACATCCTTTGATTTGAACAAACCTACGGAAAAAGCCAGAAGGAATTGGCCACAGTAATAAAGCGGCAAACCAATTAGCCGATTCATGAAATCATTTACAATGAATCTGTCTCTAGCTACGAAAACGTCTGAAAAGTAAAAAAGGGCCGCTCCCAGTAATATTACCCGCGCCCCTACCCTGTTCATCATTTGACTGCTAAAGACCGACCAAGCCCCCAGAACCATTGCGCTGATGATCACCATGTAAACGGCGACGGGGAGCAGCATCGATCCGAGATGAGGTCGCAACCACAAGAAAACAAGGCCGCTGGAAGCCAGAATTATCAGACCAACAGGATGTATCCAATCCGCCATTTTCGTAATACTTGCAAAAGCAAACGTATAAAATATGTGGCCGCAGAGAAATGCGGCCAACCCCGCAGAGAAAGCCACATTTCCTGGAATCGCGAGGCAGACATCGCCAACCAGTCCAAAAACAAGTCCGGCAAACACCAATCGGTAATAGGTTTTTCTGCGGTGGTCCTGAACGAAAGCAGTGAGGACGAACAACAAGGAAAGTGGCGCTTTAAACAGCAACACAAGCTCGTTAGCTCCTGTTTTCTCTGCCCACAAAAGACAGACCAGCAGAAGCGCCGCTACGGGTGAAATAACGCGTAGCACATTATCTCCTAGATTGAAGCTACCTTGAGGTTAGCCAACAAGATTTGCTTAGCCAAAAATTTCTGTTACTAAAAGACCACAGTAAGGGATGGGGACAACCTTTATGATCCCCATCCGGCTGCGAAGTCATCACTCGTTTCTTTGTGTTTCAAGGTAATGGGTATGTTTTAAAAGTTCATACACATCCATGAGGCGCATAGTTTTTAATTGGCGACAAAACTTCAACTAAAGATTGCAGACCCCTTCAACGCTTTGGCGGCCCTGGCCACATGTTTTCCATGATGATGAGACGAAAGAAGCTGGTCGTCGGACAGGCCTTTGGGGCTTAAATCCTCAGCGTGGGCTCTGCCATAAGGGCCCCATTGCAATCCAGCTGATTGGTAACCGGGAGTGCTTTTGGGCAATGGCACAATTATCAATCCGAGTTCCGCAAGATTATTCATTAAAGCGAGCATAGTCAGTTCGCAACCTCCACCTCCTCCTCCGTAACCAGCGCCGGAAGCAAAGACCGCCCCAACCTTCCCGACGATTTTATCCTGCATCCATGCCCCACTGCACACAGTGTCAATAAACTTCTTTACTCTCCAGTCAATGCTGCCCATATGGACGGGTGAACCAAGAACCAGCGCATCGCACGACGCAAGATCATCCATTTTTGCATCTTCCGCCTTTTTAAGCTCCGCATTACAGTCCGGAACCGCCTTGACTCCTTCAGCAAGAGCTTTAGAGCTGGTTTCAAAAATGCCATGTGACCGACATTTCTGGGGTATTAAATAAGTAGTTGTACTTTTTGGTGTT
>JBMFSZ010000091.1:0-10867 GCA_049967315.1 Desulfomonilaceae bacterium | reverse complement strand
CGGCCAATTCCAGTTCGGCGCCATCAAGGGCTTTTGGGTCATGTATGGCGAGGATAGCTTTTTCATCAAGTAAGGCTTGGCAAACGCCTATAGCTGGAGATTCGCGTACGTCCCCCGTATCAGCTTTGAACGAAAAACCGAATATGGCGATCTTTTTTTCCACTATAGTATTAAACATCTTTGTAATGATGAGGTTGACGAATCTTCTTTGCTGATACGCGTTGATCTCAACAACCTGTTCCCAATAGCGGGCTACTTCGAATAAACCGTAATTTTCGGCTATATAGGTTAGGTTAAGAATGTCCTTTTTAAAACATGATCCCCCGAATCCGATCCCTGCCTTGAGGAATTTCGGTCCAATTCTGGAATCCATTCCTACTGCCTTGGCGACCTCTTCAATATCAGCGTTTGTTTTTTCGCAGAGAGCCGAGATAGTATTGATCGAGGAAACTCTTTGGGCCAGGAAAGCGTTGGCTACAAGTTTCGAAAGCTCGCTTGACCATACGTTGGAAGTTATGATTCGTTCCTCAGGAACCCAGTGTTTGTAGATATCAACCACTTCAAGCATGGCGGCCTGGCCTGATTCGGTTTGTCTGGCGCCTATGAGGACCCGATCTGGATGTTGGAGGTCCGCTATAGCGGTTCCCTCAGCAAGAAATTCAGGATTCGAAACAACCTCGAAGTGGATACCTTTGTCGTTTGAATCGAGAATTCTGCCGATAGCGGCGGCTGTCTTTACCGGTAAAGTGCTTTTTTCAACTACTATCTTTCCGGTAGTGCTTGCTTTAAGAATCTGCCGGGCAGTTTTTTCCCAAAATTGTAGGTCGGCAGCTTTCCCTGCTCCTAACCCGAATGTTTTGGTGGGGGTATTTACACTGACGAAAATGATGTCGGATTGATCGATATGGCCATCCACATCCGTGCTAAAAAAGAGGTTCTTGCCCAAAACTTCCCCAACTATTTCTGACAGTCCAGGTTCATAGATAGGAAGGTTTCCGGAGACCCATTGCTCTATTCGCTCCTCGTTAATGTCAACAACCACCACCTTGTATTCAGGACAGTGGCGAGCTATGACCGCCATAGTCGGGCCACCAACATAGCCGGCCCCTATGCACAAAATATTTTTCTTAAACATGAGTCGTCTCCAATCGAACATGCCAGATCGGGACAATCCCCCAAAAAAGGAAATGAACCTTTTGTTCCATAAACTTATAAAAAATATCAGACTCTAAAAGAAAAGGGGTAACTATTTATTCTTGATGCCATCCAACAGGCTTTTGGCCTCATCATCCAATCCCAGTTTCGAGTATTGATCCAAAACCCGTTGAGCAGCCAATCGTGCCGCTTTATAATTTCCAAGACCTATGTAGGATCGAGCTTTATAAAGCTCTTTCTCCCCGAGTTTTTTTTCACATTCCCGAGTTTTTTCTTCGGCCTTTTTACCCCATTCTCCGGGGTCGGTAGATTCAGAAACAACCTTAAAGGCTTTTATAGCTTGTTTCACCACGGTGTTGTCAAGATCAGTCCCTTTAATCTGTTTAAAATAAGCCATTCCGATTTGATATTTTGCTCTGGCAGCGTCCTTGTCACCCGGATAGAGTTCCAGGAACTGCAAGTAACGGGCTATGGCTTTGTCGTATGATTTTTCATCGTAAAAAGCATCCGCTATCGTCATATAGACTTGGGGCATTTTCTTGAATTCCGGGAATCCCGATTTTAAACGCTCAAGAACGTTTATTCCTTCTTGATAGTTCTTTTCTTTTACTTTCTGTTGTCCCTCACTGAACAATTGTTCTGGGGTAGGATTTTTTTCCTTTACCTCGGAAGACCACCAGGAAGGGCAACCAGAGATAAAAGTGAGAATAAAAAATACTGAAAGGAATCGTACCAGGGAATTCACTCTAAAATGTCCTCATAAAAACTAACATATTGCGATGTTTATCAATTCCGAACACTTATGTCAAGAACCGGCTTAATACGTTCTGTCTAATATTCTGTCTGCAAGCTTCATTAGGGCTCGTTTTTCTTCAGAATCGGGAAATATGGACAGACTTTGAGTTGCTTTCTCGAGATATTCGCGACTCCTGACGAGTGTATTTACAATTCCTTCTCTACGTTCAAGAAATCCTCTAACCCAGGCCAAATCTTCCATTGTAACCGTCTTTTCGGAAATCAGGCGTTGGACTTTCGCCCTTTCTTTAGCATCGGCCTTTTTTAAGGCTGCAATCAAGGGTAACGTCAATTTTCCCTCTTCGAGATCCTTGCCTGGATTTTTACCCATGGTTTCCTTGTCGGAACGGTAGTCTATAACATCATCTGTCATTTGAAAAGCTACGCCGAGATTAAAACCAAAGCAGGCTAAAGCATCCTCTTTGTCAGGATCCAAACCCCCAAGAATTGATCCACCTCTGCAGGCCGCTTCCATCAATACTGCCGTTTTGTCAGCAATGACCTGAAGGTAGTCCTCTTCGGTAAAATCCATATTGCCTATATTCATCATCTGGAAAAGCTCACCTTCGCTCAGCCTTTCGGTAGTTCGTGAAACTATTTCCATGATCTTTGGGTTCCCAAGCGAAGTAAGGGCTGAAAAAGCTTTAGCTAGTAT
Source organism: Desulfomonilaceae bacterium (assembly GCA_049967315.1). Lineage (GTDB taxonomy): Bacteria > Desulfobacterota > Desulfomonilia > Desulfomonilales > Desulfomonilaceae > CAJBEZ01. Next base: position 8,262 of record JBMFSZ010000091.1, on the reverse strand, counting down.
AAAGTCTCCTGCGAGAACACACATTTCATTCGACCATAAAGTATTTGCGGCAGGCCTTCCCCGTCGTGTGTCCGCAGAATCTACCACATCATCATGAAGCAAAGTCGCAGTATGTATACATTCTATAGCTCCGGAAAGGACGATTGCGTCCATACCGGTGTATCCTCCCATACGAGCGGAAATAACAGTCAACCGGGGACGTATCCTCTTACCCCCACTGTTCATTATATGGGCGCCAATTTCAAAGGCTACCGGAACCCGACTCTTGAGCTGTTCAATGAGTTCCAGTTCGAGTTTTTCCATGATGGATTGAGTCGAATCTAATAGGTCCAAAATTTTTCTCCGAAGGGAACCGGTATTGTCAACGGATATTGTAGAAGAACGCGTTGATGGCTTTGATCATCAACACTGAGATTATTAAAGCTACCATGGCGTGAGGAGCCACGCCCAACCATTTCCTGGACCAGGGTTTTTCGCTCCATTGTCCTAGATTGAAATCAGTCAGCAAAGTCCACACCAACCCCACAAATATTAGACAATACTGTATAAATCGGGTCGTCCCCGGTTGAACAGTGATGATAAGACTTCGCAATATCTCAATGTCAAAATATTTGCTTATTAGGATAGGTATTTGCACACCGAGATTTATAAGATAGTAAACATGGAAAGCTGTGAAGCAGGCTAAAGTCAAGGGCAAAAAGGCGAGGCCGAATCTAGCGTAATTCTGACGGAGCTTATCTCCAAAGATTTGTCTCGATATTTGGGCTGATGCCAGAGTCATCAGGTTGAGTCCAATTATGATGGACAGAAAAACGATAGTGAAAAAAACTACCGGTGATAGAGGGGAGTTGGCTGCCAACGATTTGTAGGCCGGCATCTTGCTGACCATTTCGCTGAACAGTCCTCCGATCATACCAAGGACCAGGAAAGCCGTGCCTGCATGGCGCTGACTAAGTTGCCAAATTTCTTCTCCCGGCAGGCGTAGATTCAGAGTAATAGCCGAGTGGGGACAGTTTTTGACACACTGGCCGCAAAGTCGGCAAACGCGATTACTGCGAAGCCGAGGCCCAGCGTGGCCGAATTGACAGCCAACATTTTCCGACGTGCCTAAAAAACACTCATTCGAAGAACATTGATCAATACATATATTGCTGTTAGCGCGTAATTCTATAAAAGAGGTCTTGGACAGCACTCCGACCATTCCACCGAGACCGCAAAGATAGAGGCACCAAGATTGACGCTCGTACACAATGGAAACAAGTATTGCGGATAACAACATAGCTAACAGCAGAAAACCAAGCTTTGCGGGAGAACTCCTTATATTTGTCGCTGTCTCAAACCAGATCACAAACAGGACCGCCCCTGCGATCAGAAAGTCCGAATGACGTTTTAGAAACGCTGGAAACGGTCTGTTAAACGAGATTACTTTCTTGGCAAGATTCGCTATAACGCCTATTGGGCAGAGCGAGCACCAAAATCTGGCCCAAAGAAGTGAACCAACTATTAGTATAGGCCAACCTAAAGCCCAACTGATAAGGGCTGCTGGATTATTCATAGGGTCCGACGGACCTAGAAAAAGGAATAACAATATGAGGAAAAAAAACGGGGTCACGGCGCTTTGCAACGAAGCCGGATACAAAGGGCTAAGGAACGCCTTTTTAATAAAAGAAAACTTGAAAAGATTGAACTTTCGTTTTCCCTGGGTTCTCTGCAAATCAAAATACACGTCCTGAGGTCTCAGAACTCCGGATTCACAAACCAAAATAGCCCTTTTTAATGTATTTGCCAGTTCCAGGTCGTTTCCCGGCCAAGAATAGTTAAGAAGGGTTTCCAGAGTCTCTTTTGGCAGTTCATCGAGATCCCTGTTAAACTCCTGCTGATATTTATTCATATAATGTCGAATGAGTCCTGGGATCTCACTTCTACGTTGTCTTAAGGGAGGTATTGTGATGGATCTCTGAAGAAGGCCAAAGACAAGCGGATGGTTTTCCAGTTTGATGCTTACGGGAGCGAGTCTGGTCGTAGCTATAAGTCTGACTTTTGCCTGAATCTGGGCTAATCCTCCGCAACGTCGAAAAGTGTCGGTTACAATTGCTTCCATAAGTTTCAACTGACATACTGGTGTCAGCTTCTCAATGCCTCGGATCAGTAACGTTCCGCCTTCACTAAGTTCAAAGTAACCTGGTGTATCCTTTATTGAACCGTCCCTGTTTGTTTCTTCATGTCCAAAAAGTAATCTCAACTGCTTTTCTGTAAGACTCTGTTCATCTTCTTTAACCAAGGGCGAGTCCAGAGGACTGTTTCCCCATTGGTCAGATGCTCGGTGAAGGTCGAGGACCAGAAAAACCTCCTTGCCGTGACGGCTCATCTTGTACATCTGGTAAGCTATGTCCTCTTTCCCTACACCGCTTTCACCGATTACAAGTACAGGCCCATCTGATTCGGCAAGTTCTCTTATTTGAGGCGCCAAAGTATTCTGAACAAATTCGCCTATGACGTAGTCGGGAAATATTTGGTATTCCTGGCTGATCAACGAGTGGAGGGTGCGTCTCTTGAGTTTGCTCCTCAGCATGACTCGATCAAGGGACATTATTTTACGAACGAGGTTTTTTGTAAGGCCAACTACAAAATCAGGATTTTCACGAATCAGCTTTTCAAATTCTTCGGATGGTATAATCAGGGCAGTAACATGTTCATCTGCAACCAGTTCGGTGTCTGATTTCCATGGCACGCCGGTGAAAAATTCTATGCCACCGAAAATGTCCCCAGGACCTCGGTTGTCAACTGACATCCTCTCGTTTTCGTCATTGCGTAAAACGACTCCCGCCGACCCGGATATCAAATACACAACATGGTTCGCTGATGTTTCTTTATCGAGAATGAGATCTCCCTGCTCAAACTTGTGTATGACATCTTTTTCGTAAGCTAATCGCCTTAGAGGAGCAGGCAAGAGGTCCCTGACGTCCTTGTCATGAGCTAGGCTTGGAGCATAGTTGGGCATAAGGTTAAGTTGGTTGGTCTCAGTTGGCTGAGTTTCAAGCACGTCCAACCGAGACCAAGATACACATTCAGGATTGTTTTGGCCGGAAAATTACGCCGACGCCTTATTATGTATCAATACGACGCGGAAAACAATTCCAATCATTAAACGAAAATGGATCGCAGAGTCTATGACCTCAGTATAACTCTCGATAATACCAGGTCTCCCATATCCTCCACGCGAGTATCAATCAGGTTGATTCTCTTTTCTCGCAGGATTTCATCTGGTTGGTTCTTGAATTCCAGGGAAGCTCTTCCTGCCGAGTCCATTGAAACTACAGTTATGTCCCTAAGGTCACATCTCAGCCCTATTCCAAGAGCTTTCAGGCAGGCTTCCTTTAGACTCCAGATTTGTGTCAGAGTTCTATGAAAGTCACCCGAAAAATTGGCCAGTTCAATTTCGGAAGCCGAAAAATAATCACTGGCCCAGGACAAACTTCTCTCCTCGACCATTTCTATATCTACACCAATTCCCCAAAAGGATTTGGACGCAGCCGCGGAAGCCATGGTCAAGCCGTTGGAATGGCTCAACGTTAGTGTGGCGAAATCAGAGTCAGAATCATCGGAAAAGTGAGCCCTAGGTTTTCCCAAGCTGTCTGTGACGATCTTTATGGTCCTATTTTCCTTCTGTCTGAATCCGTTACTGGAGACTAATCTCGCCAGGGCTCTCTTCAACAATATTCGGCCCGAAATCCATTCTCTACGGCGTTTTTCGGTAGCGTTCGCCATGGTAAATTCAATGTCTTCCGGTTCGAAGAGCTTTAAAAGTTCCGGATCCTGATTCAGGTTCTCTGCAAGATCATTGGTTGCGGATATTTCCTCGAAAATTCTGTTCGGGAAACCTCCGAACCGTGCCAGTTCTATCATTTCAAAGCCGGCAACGAATATAGCTGGGGTTCCGTCCGACTCTTTAAGGATGGCATCGAATTTTATCTTCGTTCGTCCTTCTCCTTCTGGCTTTGTTTCCAGTTCTATTGGAAAAACATATCCATAGACCGGGATTGGATTGTTTTTCAGGATAGCGACTCTCTCAATCGAAATCGGCAGGGGCATTACACCGCAAGACTCCAAACCAAACGCAGCGCCTGCCTGAAAAGCCGCTTCTATTGCAGCAGGAACCAGATCTTTGAACATGTCAGGTCGGTTTTTGGTATCTCTGAACCGAAATCGTACACCTTTGCCTTCACGCTCTACTGAGACATAATCGAGGAATCTGAAAGCCGCGCCGTGGAAAAAGACCGAGTATATGTCATTTTCTGCCACAAAGACCGTCTGGTTCCATTTAGGATCTGAAGGCAGATCCAGATTACCGGGTCTTGCAGTGGAAAAAGACATTTCATGGTGAATTCTCTTTTCACCAAAAGGCTTTCCCTCTTTATCCAGTAGCCTGCTGGATATTTCCGCTTTGAATTTTAGACCCGGATCAGAAACTCGCCATACATCAATTTCGGCGGTAAATTTGTCTGATTTGAATATCTTCAGCGCTTTTGGGAAATGAACGTCCTGAATAACAAGATCACGAGCTTCGGGCGCGAGTATCTCGGTAGCCTGACGCATCAGATCTATTCCTCCAACGCCTGGGAGGATGGCTGCCCTATCGATCCTGTGGTCGTCGAGCATGGGATGCGAAGGATCTAGTTTTACACTTAGCCGGAGATGTTCTCCAGGAGTCAATGATTCGATGGTGGCGATCTGACCTGACAGCAGAAAGGTTTTCCCTGTCTCTGATTCCAGAGTTTCAAAAGCGTCTTTTTCAAAGGGTCCCAGTTTTCCAGCAACCAATACCTCTGGCGAACCCTCGAAACGACCTAATTCTTTCATGAAAGCCGCCACCCCATTTTCTGGGTCAATGAAATCGATGCCTGCTTGCTCAAGAGTCTGTTGAACGCTACCTCTGGTTGCCATACCAATCTTGGACCAGGGAGCCCAATCTATAACAGAAGCCTCAACATCGCTATTTTCAAGGTTAAGGTAACGAAATAGGTGAGCCAGGGCGTCATTAGCCGCTGAGTAATCAATTTGGGCAATGTTGCCGAACCTTCCTGCAACACTACCAAACCCAATTATACGCCTAGGTAAAAAATCATGTTTGCTCAAGGAATCGAGAATATTCTTTGCTCCTTTTAACTTGACGTTAAAGACTCGCCTTATTTGGTCAATGGTTTTCGAACGAAGGGACCGGCTCATGTCAATGCCCGCCCCATGAACAAAAACATCAATATGGCCGCAAAGTTGTCCAATTTCGATGATTGTTCTATCCACTTGGTCCGGATCGGAAATATCAACCGAGCGATAAATGACTTCACATCCCATACTTCTAAGCTGCTTAAAGTTATTATAAACTTCTACTTCATTTCTTAGCTTTGAAAGCTCACTATCTATCAAAACTGGGGTTGCCGCTTTACCTTCACGTTTGTACCGCTCAATTATTTTGAATTTCTCTGTATTCCATTCGGCGTCACTGTAATTGGCCTTGGACTCTGAGTGATTTGAAAACGTAGTCCGCGCCAGGATTGCAAAGGTTACGGAATTCTGAGTAGCCATAGCTTTCAGGCACTCGGCGGTAATACCTCTGGCCCCACCACTTACAAGTATTACTTCTCCCTGTTTTAGACTACTGGATTTGTCCGATGTCTGTGTACCAGAATGGAATCTGATGACTCTCTTTTCGAGACCCCTGTTTATACCTGTTTCAAGAGGAAAATCCTCGACCAGACTGCCAAAAACAAGATCAGCACAATGTTCCATCAGAATGTCAGGATGGATGTCGAGACACTTGCAGACTGTGTCCGGATATTCCCGGGAAAATGATTTTGCAGCCCCAGTTACAGCTCCACTCAGGTAACCTGTAGGTTTAGGCGCCTCAAACCCCCAAGCGCCATCTTCAGAGACCACATTAACCAAAAATACAGGACCATTATCGTAAGTTTGAGCAAGTTTCCTGAACAGCTCGAACGAGTTATCAAGTTCAGAATCAGAACTGATATCAAAAGCCAAATTAACAATTCCAGTTCGTTTGTTTCTTCGTTTATCTAGTGCTGCAATATCGACCAGCCATGTTGTGGGAACAGGCTCGAATTTTTTTCGAATGGACGTGAGAAAAGAATCATCGCCCCCTATGATTAGCAATTCATCGATTTCGGGGACGCTTGCTCTTTGCTCGACTTTGGCGGGAACGAGCTTGGCTTCATAAATAGAAGCGCCTACAGAATCTGTGGACACTGTCGATCCGGAAGCCGATCCCTCGGAGTGTTCGGGGACTGGTTTGCTGGTATCTTTTGATTTCTTCTCCATCACGAACCCAATGATATGTTTTACCGTAGGGAAATCAGCGATTTTCAATCCTTCAATTCTAGGGATGCCAAAAGTTTCTCTAACCTCTGTAATAAATTCAGCCTGTTTTACAGTGTCTATGCCAAGGTCAGCCTCAAGGTCCAGATCGGGATCCAGCATTTCCGGTGGGTAACCTGTTTTTGCTGAGAGCAATTCTAATATCTTTGCCCCGATCTCAGCTACTCGTTCGATGTGTAGTTGGTTGCCAGTTGGCGTGGAATCACTGTCAACCGTCTCCATACCTGACGTTTCTCCTGAAGTTTGTTCCAGGACAAAATTAATGATGTGTTCAATCGTAGGGAAATCAGCGATTTTCAATCCTTCAATTCTGGGGATGCCAAAGTTTTCCCTAACCTCTGTAATAAATTCAGCCTGTTTTACAGTATCTATGCCGAGGTCAGCCTCGAGGTCCAGGTTGGTATCGAGCATTTCAGACGGATAGCCCGTTTTTTCAGACAGAAGGGCAAGAATGATTTGTCTGGTAGTGTCTGAGTCTTTAACTGCAGTCGGAACTGAAATATTTTTTTCCGTCGAAGCGCCCACTAATGGATTACTTTGAGCCTTAGACGTTGAAGCTGTTTCTACGATCTGCCTTTCCCTCACTTTTAGTGTTCGGTCTTCGATCGATATTACAGGGTCATTGAAACCTGAAATTTCCTTTAGCCATGCTCGATTCGCAGTGAAATCGACAACACGGTTTTCTTCATGGCTAATGATTTTGTACAAGGACATCACGATCTGAGATCCGAAACCTGCAGCCAATCTTAAAGCGTACTCAGCTTCACATGAACCGCCTGAACTAAGATTCATATCCTGAAATTCCGGGTCTGGAACTCTAAGGTTTGGAATTGGTGGCAAGATCTGTTTTTGAAGACATCTTAAAGCTACAACATCTTCCACGCCCACTCCCATTGTATGTCCTGTGTATCCTTTAGTATTTGCAATGGGAATAGTCCTGGCGCTTTCCCCAAAGGTAGAGCGCAGCGCCTTGATTTCGGCGGAGGAACTCCCACCCCGCTTCGGTGAATAGGTTTCATGGGACATAAAGAACATCTTTCTTGCCAATTCATGCCTGGATAATCCTGACTGTTTTTCCCACCTTGAGATCATCTTTTCCATAACTGTCGAGATGTGGTCCACATCTAGACGTGTTCCATGAAACCCACTGTTTGCAACAATTCCCGCTTCAATAGACGCTATTGGGTCCATGCCCCTTTGTTTGACCAGTCCTTCGGATTCCACGACCAGCGCCACGGCCGCAGATCCCAGTATGAGACCATGTCTGCGGTCGTCAAATGGTAGGGCCGCTTCATCCACTTTAGCATTTGTTGTCGCGGCGCCCATGGCCAGAAATCCTGAACCAATCCACGGGAAAAGAAGTCGGCCAGCTACATCGTCCGCGGCGACTACTAGTACCCTTTTGGCCCGTCCGGTCCTTATCCAGTCTTTAGCCAGAAGGACAGCCTGGGTTGTCCCCGCGCAAGCCGCATCCACATGTGTATTTGGACCTTGGGCTTTAATAAGTTGGGCCAACTGGCTGTGTCCCATGCTCATAACCCTGAGCAGAAAATTTCTGTTAAATGTGTAAATGTCGTCGGAGCTTTCTCCGCTCAGCCCTTCGAATTCCTGAGTGAACCACTTGGTAATGGATTCCTTTTCGCGATCGTCTTTAAGTCTCTGGACGATACCGGTATAAAACTCTATTAATCGCTTTTTCGAACCCGCTCCAAATCTTGAACGGGCTTCTTTCGTTACTTCATCGACAAGTGAAGCCATACCTGGAAATGCAGAGGCAAAAATTACGCCTGTTTCTTCACGTAGGGCCGGGGGCAGTATCCATGAACCTGGCACTTCCCCACCTGTGGTAGTAGTCTTAACTTCTTGAATCAG